>NZ_VOZH01000026.1:0-53670 GCF_013419875.1 Acinetobacter sp. YH12049
CTGAAGCAATTGAAACGTCCGGTGCTTTACAAGCCTGAACGATCTGCTGTTTAAATTCAGCACTGTATGTTCTTCGTTTTTTCGCAAGAGATGCGATGGATGTCTGATGATTTGTAGTCATAAATTTTAGTCCCCACTTGTTTCTAAGTGGGGACTAAATTAAGGCTTATAGGATGAATTCAGAAGGTGTGTTCAGCGGACGCTTACGCTCAACTAGAAAGAAATTCTATTTAAGCTGACAACTGATTAAAATAATGAACGATCCAATGGAATTTCGACTCCGATAGACACTCCCGCATCTTGACCATAGACATCAGAATCACTCACCCATCCATTCAGCTTCAATGGCGCATTTGGTTTTAAGTAATGTGTCCAAGTAAGATCTAAAGCTTTAATTTCATCTTTTTGCGCAAATGCATGATTGGTACTTGAATTTGACTGATTCACTTTGGCCATCATTACTCGACCATTTAAGCGATTCATAACATCAAAGCGAATATCTCCACCAAGACTTAGCATTTGACCATCCCCGCCCATGGCATGCCCTAACGGGAAGCCGTGTTGGTAATAGCCATCTGTATATATATGATGATCGTAAGAAATACCAAGCGCATCACCATTGGTTCGAGTATCAGCCCATTCCGCATACACTTGCAAAGGTAAATTATTTAATTGTGAAGAATAATCGATACCTGCTAAATACATTTTTTTTGAAGGAAGAAGCCCAGCTTCATCTTCACCGACATATTGCCCATAAAGGCTAATCGGTACACCACTCCAGTGGTTTAAATTAAGGCGTGCATCAAAACCCGCAATTTGATTAGACTTATCTAGAGCACCATCATCAAAGTTGTCATTCCCTTTAATCGCATTCCATAATGAGTCAAAACTTTCTGACCGCCCTTCACCTCCCCATTGAAGAATTCGAGAAGCGCCTAGCTCCAAGTAAGGCAATGGCTGTGCAGTTAAGCGTAGGCCTAATAAATTCGTATCAGGAACGGCTTTATAATCATCTAATCGGCCAGCAAAAGCTTGATATTGCCAAGGACCAATCCATGACAGCCACTTTGTTTCAAATGCTTGTTGTTCAGCACGCTGCATGGTCAAACCATAAACAGGGCGACTCGCATCACCACGGATTAGGCTTCCTTCATGTCCAGGTCCCCAATAGGTTGGGATTTGTCCCGCAATCAACCATTGATTCCACAATTTTCCTGCAATATAAGAACCTTCTAAATTGACATCATGTCCATGGTCAATGATTGGATCTTTTTCAGCATTGACTCGCAGTCTTGCATCCCACTGCGTTCCACCTGCATTCAATTCAAGGGCCGCTTGATATTGCGATTTTTGCTCATCTGCAAATTTTTGCGGGATGTTTTGTGGATCTGTTTCAGCAAATAAATCGAGCTTAATAGAGGTATTTTCTGCTTCTAAATTTGCCATAACCGAACTGACAACTTTCTGCTGAGCATTATTTTCAATTTTGGCAGTAGATAATGCACGCTGAATTTCTTCACCACTCAATGGCCAAGTCGAAGTGCTGATTTGGATCACACCTTGCTGATTCAGCCAATTTAGATCTGTGCGTACATCTTGGTTATTTAATACAATCCCTTGAGCAGCAACGGGCAGAGCTAGAGAAGAAAAAATCGCAAATGATAAAACCCTAAGAGCTTGATATTTCATATGTTATTTCAATCAATTTATCTTTTACATATGATAACGATTTTTTTCAAACAAAAGATAAGATCTATCATCATTTTTGCACAATCAATACACGACTCACGACTTAAGTTAAGTAGTGAGAAGTATGGCAAATACAAAATTTGCCATACTGTATTTAATGAATTTACACACTAAATTTAAATCTTAGTTGTATCCATTTGGATTTTGCTTTTGCCAGTTCCAGCTATCCTTCAACATATCTTCTAAACCATATTGAGGCTGCCAATCTAACTCTGCGATAGCACGGGCATTATCAGCAAATGAAGTTGCAACATCACCTTCTCGACGAGGTACATATTCAAATGGTATCTCAACACCATTTACCTTCTCAAAAGTATCCCGAATTTGTTTTACTGAAATCCCATTGCCAGTGCCAATATTCCACGCACGGCAGCCTGTAGCATTTAGGCGATTGTTTAAGGCGCATAAATGCGCATTCGCTAAATCTACAACATGTATATAGTCACGTACACCAGTTCCATCTACCGTATCATAATCATTGCCAAAAATTGACAACTTATCACGACGGCCGACTGCAACCTGTGTGACATAAGGCATCAAATTATTGGGTATCCCTTGTGGGTCTTCACCCATTTGGCCACTTTTATGTGCGCCTACAGGGTTAAAATAACGCAGCAATGCAATTGACCAGCGCTCATCTGCAGCCGATAATTTTTCTAGTAATTGCTCGACAATCAGTTTGGTATAGCCATAGTTATTACTTGGCATACCTGTAGGCATGGTTTCATTCAAGGGTGAAATATTGGCTTCATCATAGACTGTTGCCGATGAACTAAAGACCAATTTAAAAACCTGGGCACGTTCCATTGCTTTAACTAAGCTAATAGAACCTGAGATATTATTTTCAAAATATTTTAGCGGCTCTTTTTGGCTTTCACCCACAGCTTTTAAACCTGCAAAGTGAATCACTGCATCAATAGAGTGATGCTGAAAAATTTGATCTAAAATTTGCTGATCGAGAATATCACCTTCAACAAAATCTAATGTTTTAGCTGCCAACGCTTGAACACGTGCTAAGGATTCGACAGAACTGTTGGACAAATTATCCAGTACAACAACGTCATGCCCTGCGCTCAAAAGTTGAATACAAGTATGTGAACCAATATAACCTGCACCACCTGTTACTAAAATTTTAGCCATTATTCTTTCCTAATAGTATCTGCAATAAACCTTGTGTTGAGGCGTCTAGCGCAGAAAGATCATTCTGTTCCCCATTCAAAATAGGCAGTAACTGATTGGCAATTTCCTTACCTTTTTCTACACCCCATTGATCAAACGGGTTAATGTTCCAAAGCACCGACTGTACAAAAACTTTATGTTCATACATTGCAATCAACATGCCCAAACTATATGGATTTAGCTCTTGCAATAAAATGGTTGAACTTGGTTGATTGCCTTCATATTGTTTATATTCCGGCAAATCTTGTACTTCTTGTTGATTTAAAGCTTGATTACCAAATGCCAGTAAGCGCGATTGAGCCAAACAATTGGATAAGGCCAAATGATGCTGTTCCACCAGCGCCTCTGCATTATCGACATAGGTAAATTGTTGGGCCTGATAGCGCTGCACTGGCGCAATAAAATCACAACTCACTGCTTGACTACCTTGATGCAGCAATTGATAAAAAGCATGCTGCGCATTTGGTCCCACTTCCCCCCATATAATCGGACAAGTGTCTAGATCTACTTTTTTCCCATCGCGTTGAATCGATTTACCATTCGATTCCATTTCTAACTGCTGCAAATAAGAGGCGAAATATTTCAAACGCCCATCATAGGGCAGTACTGCATGGGTCTGAATATCAAGGAAATTATTATTCCACGCACCCAATAAGCCCATTAATACAGGAATATTCTGTTCGAAAGGTGCCGTCTGAAAATGCTGGTCTACCGCATATGCGCCAGCTAACAGTTGTTTAAAGCCATCAACTCCAATTGTCAGTGCAATCGGCAAACCGATACATGACCAAAGTGAATAGCGACCGCCGACCCAATCCCAAAGTAAAAATTGGTTATCGGCTGCAATGCCCCATTCCGTCATTTTATCTGCTTTAGTAGATACGCCAATAAAATGATGCTTTAGAATTTGGGATTCTTGTCCAAGTGCTTTTTCAAGCCATAAACGCACTGTTTGCGCATTGGATAAGGTATCAATGGTCCCGAACGATTTTGAAGAAATAATAAATAGCGTGGTTTCGGGGCGAAGTTGATGCAATAAATCTGAAAGCTGACTACCATCAATGGTCGAAACAAAATGCACATTGAGTGGCTTATGTGTGGATTTTTTGAAATCAGATAAGGCATGACTCACCATCAGTGGTCCTAAGTCTGACCCTCCGACCCCAATATTCACCACATCTTGAATGACTTCACCAGTTGCGCCGCGGCACTGGCCAGCATGAATTTTTTCTACCAAAGCATACATACGCTCAAGTTGTGTATGGACTTGAGCAGCTAATTTAGGATGCTGCGAATCCTGCTTTGGCAACCGCAGTGCCCAATGCATGGCTGCACGCTGTTCGGTATAGTTAATTTCTTCAGTAGAAAATAAACGCTTTATCCACAACTCTAAATCTTGTGTCTGTGCCCACTGGACTAGATTTTTGATAACGAGCTGATTGACTCTATGTTTACTAAAATCAAAAACCACCGGCTCTAAAGTCACAGAGAATTTTTCGAATCGCTGAGGGTCTTCAGCAAAGAGTTCTGTTAAATGCCTATTTTCAAATTTAGTTTTCAAACTATGAAGACTGCCTAAAACTGAATCTAAATTTTGTACAGCATAAGGTTGAGTTTTAACAGCCATTAACGTCCTACCCCCATATATGCAAAACCTTGAGACTTCACATACGCTGGATCATAAATATTGCGCCCATCCAAAATAAGTGGGTGCTGCATGGTTTTAAGCAATTCGGTATAATTTGGACTCCAATATTGTTTCCATGCCGTCAGTAAGCACAAAGCATGTGCATCTTGCACTGCCTCATATTGCTCTGTGCAATACATTAGATCAGGTCGCTCACCATATATTTTTTTCATTTCATCCAAGGCTTGAGGGTCGTGTAATTTAACATTTATACCTTGAGCCCATAGTGCTGCCAACATGGCATGAATAGGAGATTGTTTAGTACTAGACGTTTTTTCTTTAAATGCAGCGCCCCATATCGCAACAGTTTTCCCTTTTAAATCACCATGATAATAATTCCACAATTTGCGGAATAAAACTTCTTTTTGCTGCTCATTAATGTCCCAAACTTGAGCAAGGAGTTGGCTATTTGCGCCCACACCTGACACCGTATGCGTTAGGGTCTGAATATCATGTGAAAAGTTTTCTCCACCAAAACCTGCACCTGGATAGAGATAAGATCCTCCAATACGATTATCCGCAGCCATCCCCTGACGAACTGACTCAATATCAATGCCTAATTTCTCAGCAACCATTGCCAAGTCATTGATATAGCTAATCCGTGTCGCCAACATGCCGGAGATACTCAACTTGGTAAATTCAGCATCTAAAATAGGCATAAATAAATATTGCTGCTGACGTGGAAATAAAGGGCGTAAGAGTTCCTTAATTTTAATTTGAGCAGCATCTGATGCAGACCCAACAATCAACTGCTTGGCTTGGGCAAAACTTTGTAAAGCATTTCCTTCCTGAATCATGTCGGGTAAATAGACCCACTCATCTTCATGCAAAATTTTTGCAAATTTTTCTGTCCCATGTAGTCCTAAAGTAGACGCATTGATCATCAATTTAGGGTGAATAATGGGACGTTGTTTGATGTTTTGAAGAATTTCAATACATTGCTTTTCTTCGGCAGGGTTAAAACTGAAGAAATAAGCATCTGCATCTAAAGGAATATCATTAAAGTCGCAGTATTTTAAAAAACTACTTTGTTGTTTGTTGAGTAGATTTTTTACAGCTTCATCTTGTATATACATTTGTTCGCTTTCACACGTTTTCAGTGGTTCATACCAAAAAACGTGATGACCGCATTCTGCTAGCAAAGCAGCAAATACACCTGAAAAAAGTGTTTGTCCAAATACTGCAACTTTCATATCTGTCTCTTTTTATAGTTTTAGGTCTTTGATCAGCGCTTTAAATTCCTCACCTAACTTTGGATGATCTACACCATAATGAAGTACAGCTTTTAAATAACCCAACTTGCTACCACAGTCAAAAGTTTGACCTTTCATACGATACGCTTCAACTGTATCGGTTTGTTGTAGCATGGCAATCGCATCGGTCAGTTGGATTTCATTGCCTGCACCTTTCGGAGTTTGCTCTAAAAGTTGCATAATTTTGGCAGGTAAAATATAGCGACCCACTACCGATAAATTTGATGGTGCAGTGTCGAGGGCAGGTTTCTCGACAATGCCTTGCATGACGATGCTATGCCCTTCGGCAGGTATACAAGCAACATCGACAATACCGTATTGATCTACCATGTGATCTGGTACAGCTTCCACCATAATTTGTGATGCATGGGTTTCATCAAAACGTTGAATCATGAGACTTAGATCATTATTTTCAGATGGATCTTTTACAAGAACATCTGGAAGTAATACAGCAAAATCATCATCGCCTACTACAGCTTTAGCACACAGTACAGCATGACCTAAACCAAGTGGCTGTGGTTGACGTACACTAATCACACTGACGTGTGGTGGTAAAATTTCAGTGATTTCTTTGAGTAAATCAAATTTCTTTTTATGTTCTAGAGTGGTTTCCAGCTCAAAGTTACGATCAAAATAGTTTTCAATGGATGCTTTTGAGGAATGGGTAACAAGAATAATCTGTTCAATGCCAGCAGCAACTGCTTCTTTAACTACATATTCAATCGCTGGTCGGTCAACCACTGTGACCATTTCTTTGGGAATAGATTTACTCGCAGGTAGAAACCGTGTACCAAGGCCTGCGACTGGGAGAATGGCTTTTTTGATCATATGACTCATTGTGATAAAAATAAATTATTTACGAATTGATTCAGACTGAGAATTATTTTTGCTTGAAAAACGGACAGCTCCAACCTCTTGGTCCGGAGCATTAATACCTTCTTTCTTTAACATGACTTCAACTGTTTTAAACATAATGTTAAAATCAAGCCATATCGTATGAGTATCGACATATTGTACATCTAACTCAAATTTTTCTTCCCATGAAAGATTATTACGACCACTGACTTGAGCGAGCCCTGTCATACCTGGCTTTACTTCATGTCGTCGCATTTGCTCAGCAGTGTAGTGTTCCAAAAAATCTTTCATTTGTGGACGAGGGCCCACAATACTCATGTCACCCTTTAAAACATTTAAAAGTTGTGGCATTTCATCTAATGTTGTTGCGCGTAATTTATGTCCGAATGGTGTAATTCGTTGATCATCTGGCAAAGGATTTCCTTCTTTATCAAATGCATCTTTCATCGATCGGAACTTTATCATTTTAAAAAGTTTGCCATCTTTACCTGGACGGTCTTGCAGAAAAAAGATTGGAGAACCTAAGTTTTTACGAACCTTAAATGCAACCCAACAAAAAATTGGTGATAAAAGGACGAGTGCAATCAATGAAATTACTATGTCAACAATGCGCTTCATATCAGTCTTCAATTTCCATAATTTCAAATAGTTTTTTATTTACTTTATGAACATCAAATTTTTCACATGCAATCTTATAACTTTCTTTGCCCATAATGTTGATTTGGTCAGGGTTTTCAATAAAAAAACACATTTTTTCTACAAGTGCATTTACATCCCATTTAGGAATTAAGAATCCATTGACCCCATCGATTACAGTATCACGACAACCCGGTACATCTGTGGTAATAACGGGGCGGCCAATGGCCATTGCTTCTTGGGTGCTACGAGGTACGCCTTCTCGATAATATGAAGGTAATACAAATACTGCACTGTCTGCTATATGTTCAGATACATTATTTACATAACCAAGATATTCAATAAGCTTCGACGCTATAAGTTTATCTAATTCTGATTGTGAAAGGCCATATGGATTTTCTAAGTCTAAACCGCCAATTACTTTGAAAATGGTTTTAGGATACTTCAATTTTACAAGTTTTGCGGCCTCTAAATACTCATAAATCCCTTTTTCAGCTAACAATCGTGCAACGAATATGAAAGATACGCTTTTTGAATCATCCCAAGCTTTATAAGGATAATCTTTTAAACTTAAACCAATTGGCCCCAAAACCTTTACTGCATCTTTTGTAGTAAAAATTTTATTTTTTTCAACCAAGTCAATTGGATCATCCTTGTTTAAAAAAATAATTTTATCTAAAAAAGGAAATGCAATTCGATAAAGTGAAACTTGAATAAATTTTATAAGTTTCATTTTAAGGGTTTGACCTGAAGGATGTTCTGTAAATGGAGAGCCAAGACCTTCAATCATACCAATGACATTTGGAACACCGCTCAAACGAGCAGCTAAAGATCCATAAATAACAGGCTTTGTAAAAAATGAGAATACTATATCCGGATTATACTGATTAATATATCGCTTTAACTCAACCATTGATTTAAGATCCTTGAAAGGATTTAAACCACTTCTACTAAGCTGATATGTGATTACCTCAGCACCTAATTTTTGAATTTTTTTTATCCAGTAATCGTCATATTCAGATACTAATGCATAAACTTGATAACCTTTATTGATAAAAGAAAGGATAAAATCTTTACGAAACAAAAAAAGGTTTGAAGCCGTAGTTCCAATAACAAACACTTTTGGTGAAATACTATTTTTTTTCACAAACTTATTCCAATTTAAACAAATCAATTGTATCTATCAAAAATTATAGAATTCAGAATTAACTGTGCTTTTGAAGTATCATATTCTTCCTGATGGATATTATTTCTTCGTTTAAGCAAATATGACTCCAACCTTTTATTATAAAGATATGAAAATATAAAAATCTTAAATGTATTTCTCATTTTAGCATTTAAATAATTTAAAAAACCAATATTTTTTAGATATTTATCCAAAATTTTATTAGTTGTTATATATGATTTAAGCTGCTTATTCTTAGAAACACTACCTTCCTCTCTATAAAACATCAAAGGCTCATTCATAATTTTAATATTAAAATTATTATTAACTTTGGATCTAAACCAAAGTTCATAATCCTCTGCACGATCAAAATCTGAATTATAAAAATGGTTCAAAAACCAACTTTTTCTTGCCATTATCGAAGGGTGTAAGATATAATAATTACCTAGCAACAAGTCACTTAAATCTAAATTAATTTTATTAATAATACGTGCACTAACAATTTTATCTTTTGAATCAATCGAAAAATAAGAAGTTGAAACCAAATCATAACGAGAATTATTAAGTATATTAACCTGTTTCTCTAAGCGCTCAGGATGCATAATGTCATCTGCATCCATTCGTGCAATTAAGTCATATTTTGATTCCTGAATGAGTTGGTTTAAACGAAGTGGTAATCTTTTATTTTTACCATCATGTATTACTCTTACACGGCTATCAAGCTGTTCATACTTTTTTGCAATTTCTAATGAACGATCAGTAGATCCATCATCAATAAGCAACAGCTCAAAATCATTATATGTTTGATTTAAAACAGATTTAATAGCATTATCAAGAAAATTTTCAGCATTATAAATCGGTATACCTACAGATACAGTCATTTTAAAAAATCCTAAATTTATCATTTAGCTCATATGGATAAATACCATATAAACTATAAGTCATCATCATAAAATACACAAAACCTAGTATATAAAATAAAATTTTATAGCCTAATTGATTAAATTTATCCTTGATTACTAAAGGGATTAATAATATTAAATATACAGAAAAATTATACAATACGCGTTGAGGACCTGATGGATCTGTACCTAATAAAGTGATAGGTATTACAAATACTAACCCACAAAAATATAATTGCTCTAGCAAATTATAAGATTTGTTATTCTCTCTTAAATTTCTACCAAAAACATAGAGAGCTAGAGCAATAATAGAATAAAATATTAATAAAAGATACCCACCAGCATTTTCAGAAGTTTGTGTATAATGTTCATAGCGTTGATTATTAGCTGATAAATATTTTATTACCACACTACTAGCTAACAAAGATGAAATAAAAGTGAATGCAACTTTTAATTCAACTCTTAGCTTGAAATGAATAAAAAAGTAAAATGGAAGCATCACCCATGCAGATATATGAAATAGGGAAGCAATAAATACAACCAGGATATATTTAAGCAATTTTTTTTCCAAAAAAAACTTAACACCATAAAATAATATCGCTAATGCAATTGCTTGCCTTACTGTATTAAATAAAAAAGTATAAAAACCAAAAGTTATATATATATAAATTGACAACAAATAGTCAATAGAGTACTTTCTAATGGCTAAAATCATCAAAATTACTGTGATTAAAGCCATTATAAAAAGATACCAATAATATTCATTAGTTAAATAATTTATTAAATAAACAAATATCTGATATCCATATTCAACATTAGCATCCAATACCAAAGTAGTATTATCATAGTTAGGATTAAAAGGTTGGGTATAAGTCCATGTATCGGTTCCAACATATCTATCTCTTAAGCCTGCAAGTAATGTCAGTAATAATATAGGTATTATTACTAAATTTACTTTGTTAGATTTCTGTCCTAAATAAATAGTACATACCACAAAAAATAATACTAAAATATATGGAAACAATTAATTCACCGTAGTATAGCCTACTTGCTAAAAGTTAATTTATGATAAATTTTTTTGAATAAATAACCTATACCGTAGTAACGTATAATTTTAAATGGTAAAATTGTCTTATAACATAAATATCCTAATACATTTCCATATTTACTTCTCATATTCCTGCTAAATTCCAGTTGTTCTTTTTGGTATTCATCGAGCCATGAAGCATTAAAATGATGTATTGAATAAGTGTTTTCTGTAAAATTCTCTTCACCCATTAATCCAATTGGAGAAAAATAATCAGATGAAAGAAACATAAATCTATCAATTAATTGATTCTTATCTATCTGTTTCAATCCCAATTGTACTAAAACCTTAGTATCTCGCTCTGGGCATGGTGTCATATCTAATGAACCATCTTTTTTTACAAAAGACGCCTGTTCATAATTTTCTCTAAGTTTTTGTATAATTTTATTATGAGGCGTAGCACCAAAACCCAAACCAGAATTAATACAATTAAACTTTGAGAGTTCAAACCCCATAAAACCTTCTAATTCTAATAAATTATCAAAGGGTTTTAGTAATTCAACATCTATGTCTAGATATATACCGCCATGCTCCTCAATAACTTTGAGACGAAAATAATCTGAGACAAACGCCCACTTTTTATGCTCTACTGCTCCTCTAACAAAATCATTAATTTGCAAATCACAATTACTTTCATCCCAACGTATAATTTCATAATCAGGGCAAAAATTTTCCCAGCTTTCCATACACTTATGAGCAATTTCTGGTAATGGATTACCACCAAACCAACAGTAATGTATTTTTTTAGGGATCATTTGCATTTTAACGCTTACCTTTCAAAAACTTTATAACCTGTAAGGGGAGGAAGACTAAAAGAGACACTCTTATAAACTTTTTTGTAAATAAATTAAGTGGGTAATAGCTAATTGATTTCATTAACCAAACCAAACCAATTTTCCTGTCTGTTTTAATAACTGTTTCTACTTCTATCATATAACTATTACTAACTGCTTTTTTGTATAATCTATTATCTTGGTATTCTGATAAAACCTCTAAAACAGCCTGCAGCATAAAATCAGCTCGATTCGATGTGCTAAGATCATGTTTTCGGTATAAGAGTAAAGAATCACTAATAGAATATAAATTATATCCTAACGAGGTTATCTTTAAAAATAATGGTAAATCCTCTATTTTCTTTGTTTCATCATACCCTCCAACTTTCCTCAAAATATGAGTTTTTAGTACTACTATCTGACCTGGTAACGATGTATTTCTTAATATAACATTTTCGAATTCAATTAATTTTTCATCTCCAAACTCATATAGATCACTTTTATCTACCGTGATTGCCCTCACACCTGCAAAAACACCAGCTATATTTTCTTCCTGCTCTAACAGCACATCAATCATTTTCAACAGTTTATCAGGTAATGATATATCATCTGACGCTTGTGGTGAAAAAAACTCGCCCTCACACCATTCTAAAGCCTCATTTAAAGTTGCACTTAACCCTTTATTTGGTCTATATCGAAACTCAAACCGAACAAACCTTTCTTGGCAAGCAGGAATCATTTCTTTTATCTTTTCTACCGAGCCATCTTTTGAACCATCATCAATAATAATTAACTCAATATTTTCATAAGTTTGATCGATTACACTTTGAATACTATCTTGCACAAAACTTTCATGGTTATAGCAAGGAATGACTACGGATACTAATGGAGGGATATTCATAATGAAATTTTTTAACCGTTAAACTCTTACTTTACCGATAAGTAAACTTATATATCGAATTAAAGACTGGTCGCGCATTATAACAAGCAGTAAAGGATAAAGAAGCATTCCTAGCGAAATTTTGACAATTAATCCTAACCACAATACAACCTCCAATTCTAACTGGCTTACTGCAACATACATAATTGCGGCAGCGATAATGTATTTAGCCGCAACCTTAAGTTGTGACCAACCACCAAACCCAAATAACTTGCCAGGAAAGTAGGCATTTATAAAGAATGCTATAACAGTGGTTGCCACCATAGCCCAAGCTACAGCCTCTATACCATAAGGGACAGATATCAATAAGGCAGCGAGAGTCATAGGGAGTTTAGATAAATCCACCTTTAAAAATAAGTCTGACCGACCTATCGCATTCAATATATTCATATTAATCGCACTGATAGGTGTAATTGCACGCGCAAAACAAAGTATGCTTAGCACAGGAGCTACTGAAAGCCACTCCTCGCCCAAAAACAGCAACACAACCTCATCAGATACCGCCGCCAAACCTACCAATAATGGAAGAGATACCAATAGGGTAATAGATATTAACTGTTTATATATACTAACTAGCCGCTCTCTTTCATCTTTTATAGAGGTTAATATCGGATAAGTAACCCCTTGCAAAGTAGAGGAAAGCATCAAGTATAGGTTATTACTTAGATTATTTGCTTGAGTGAAATAACCCACTTGCGTAGCATTAAAATAACGCCCTATCAATGCAATATAAAGATTGTTCACAAACGTCGCTACAAATCCTGCTATCATTAAATTTGAACCAAATTTAAATAAACGCTTAAATGACTCAACACTAAATATAAATTGCGGCAACCAACGACAAAACAACCAAATTAACAACGCATTCAATGCTGATTTAATAACCAACATCCATACAAATGCCCAGTAGTCATAGCCTCGCTGTGCTAAGTAAACACCCACTACTGCTGAAAGCAGAGTCGCTATCGTACTAGCAATAGTTTGACTCTTAAAATCTATATTTATTGTTAATTTCGCACGTACTACTACAACTAAAGAATTGATAATTATCACCACAAAGAGGAGCCGTGATATATCGATTAGTTGAGGTGCCTTATAAAAATCTGCTATGAATGGGGCACTAAAATAAAGTAAAATATACATGGCCACACCCCACGCCATGTTTATATAAAACACTGTGCTTTCGTCTTCTGGTGTCACCTGATTACTACGCTGTACGAGAGCAGCAGAAAATCCATTGCTAATAACACTTTCCGCTAACAGCATAAAAATTGTAAGCATACCAATAAGTCCAAAACTTTCTGGACCAATCAGCCGTGCTAGATATATAGTTACAGCTAAATAGCCAAGCTGATTAATCATCTTATCAGCAAGGCTCCAAGCAAAACCCCTAATCGCTTTTTGTTTCAGTAACATAACTTATAACAATCTATCGTAAATCTTTTTAGCACAATAAATGTCATGTAATGCAATACCAATGTTATAAGATAGAATTCTTTCATGATTGTTGGTTCGTCCACTTGCAAGACCTAACAAAACTGAACTTATCTCATCAAAACTTTTGAAATTGTTAAAGTACTTGAAGCCTTCAACATGTGCTTTATCATCCGCAAAAACTTTATCAAAAAATAAATCACAATTTTGAAAGCCACGTGTATGTATAGGCACAACTAAGCAACCTTCTTTAAACCATTCATCTCTTCCCAATTGTTCTTCTGCAACAGTAATTGCAGAAACTATTACATCTGAGTCCCTAATCAAGGCTTCATTGGTATTACATATTTCTATATTTTTTACACCTCTACTTAGTAGTATTTCTTTTGCTCTCTGAGCATGATCTTTATAATTTCTAAGCTTGATTTTTTTAGTAATATTTAAAGGATTAGTTAAAAACATTTCCAAAAAACTCATCCCCGTTTGTCCCAAACCCAAAATAGCGACTGTCTCAAAGTTTTTTTTCGCCAAAGTCTCAACGGCCAAAGCAGCAACTGCTCCTGTTCTCTTTGCTGTTATCCAAGTACCATCCAATAAAGCTAGAGGCTCACCATTAGAATACCTATATAATAAAAGCTCCCCCATAATGGATGGTGTACGTTCAGAATACCTAGAAACAATCTTTACTCCTGCCGCATCAATACTAGGAATAATTGCTGGCATAGTATTATAAAAATTTCTTCCCTGATTAAAAGTCTGACTAATTTTATGAGGTAACATGCTTTCTTCTTTTACCCCAAATGCCTCTTTTACCCATGTCAGAATTTCAAAATCATTAATATTTAAACTTTCTATATCATTTCTTGCAATCACTTTCATTGCATTACCTTCAAAGCGCTAAGTAGCTTATCATTATCTATCTCATCACGTACAGCTATTCTTAAAAACTGCCTATCCTCAAAACCTTTCTTACCAGTTAAATCTTTAACAAATAACTCATTCTCAAAAAGTAATTTCTGTGCCAGCTCAGTAGCTGTATATTTATCTACTACTTCACACAAAAAATAATTCGCCTGTGATGGATATACCTTAAGGAAACTAATATTTTTTATTTCAGACATAAAACGTGAACGCTCAACAACGATCCTCTGACAGGATTTTTTATACTTTGAAATATACTTGCCAATAATTTGTAAGAAGAACTCACCAAATGAATTAATATTCCAAATACTCGTTTCCCTATCAATCTTACGGATCACTTCTGTGTTACTACTTGCTGTAACACCAAGCCTTGCACCTGGCACACCGTAACTCTTACTAATCGATTTAATTAAAAATAAATTATTGTAATTATTAATGAGATCTGGAGTAAATAAGGATTCTTTAAAACCATCCTCTGCAAAATCTATAAACGACTCATCGAGTATTAAATTTTTACCCTCTTCCTTAAGATAATCCAACAGGCTGATTACGTCGGCTTTAGCGATAAAATTTCCACTAGGATTATCAGGATTTATCAGGATTATATTTTCAACTTCTTTTGCCAGCTCAAATAAGGGATCAATTCCATAGCTAAAATCAGTTGAGTTAACTAACTTTCTAATCACTCGATCATGACCAATAGCATCGATATACTCATAAAAAGTTGGCTCTAAAATACCAAATTTACCTTTAAATACCGTACTTAAAACTTTAATCGTTTCTGCAGCACCGTTTGTCACTACTATTTGACTAGGTTCAATATTAAAGAGTTTACTTGCTAACAAACTTTGTACTGCAGAGCCAGAAGGATACTGACTTATGAGAGGTTGAAAGTAAGCTTTACACTCATTTATAAAAACTTCATCAGGGAAATAGGGATTTACTAAATAACAAAAATCTACAAGCTGTGGATATCTCCAATAGCCACCGTAACGACGTTGTACAAGATCAAGTTTCAACTCTGGTGTTTTAGCAAAGACCACCTCTGCATTATCTTTGTCTTGTACATCATCAATCTCATACCAGCGCTCTGTACTTAATGGATAGGCTTCAAGCTCCTGATTTTCTAACTCTAGTACAACTCGAAGTACTTGTTCATAATACTCATTATTACCTAAAGCAGTGCTATAAGCTTCTAAAAATGGTACATAAGTATGTTCAGAAAATTCTTTTGAAAACTTGTAAATATTGACTGTTTTATAATATCGATTAACTTCTGAAAAATCGAAAAACGCTTTAGGAACAAAACTAGTAATTTTACAGTTTTTGTCTAACTTAACTACAGTACCATCCATCCATGCTTGGTACTTATCTACTACTGCAAGAGATGGTCTTTTATCGGCTGTAAGCCCTTCAAGAATAGCGACATCATAGATTAAATCACTCTCAAGTAATAAAGTATCATCAGCCTTTAAATATTCTCTTGCTAAATATAAAGAATAAATATTATTAGTAGTTTCATAAATCGGATTATCTATATATGTAATAGAGATACCAAATTTTTTATTACCAAGATAAGCTATTAAATTATCTTTTTGGTATCCTACAACCAGTACAACTTTTGTGATACCTATAGCCGCAAGGTTTTTTAAACTTAAATCAATAAGCTTTTCTCCATTGACTTCTAGCATACACTTTGTATTTTCTTTCGTGTAATTACCAAGTCTAGAGCCTTTACCTGCTGCCAAAATAATAGCTTGCATTATATTTACCTATTGCTTCAATATTTTCAAAATTCGAGTAGAAGTATCTATTTTATAACCTAAACTTCTATCATAATCATCAATCAGGACACATCTTTTATGCTGATTTACATCTGTATCATTTAGCATTTGAACTATAAAGTTTTCAATTTCCTTATTGCCTAATGCCTGACTACTTACACTTAAGCACTTATGCCCAAAACTACTAAAGTAATTTAAACTATCTTTTTTCAATAAATATAGAATAGGCTTATCCACAAAAAGATATTCACCTAAGAATGAAGAAGAGTCTAGAATCATAGCATCTGAATTTTTGAATAGATCTATGTACTCACCTTCATCAACTTGACTACTTTCAAACTCTGTCCAGAAACCATAATAATCTTCAGTTCTTTGCTTTCCCCAATCAGGATGTATTAATAACTTTTCTTTTAATAATGGATGTGGTTTAAAAGACCAATAGATATCGTCTTTATATTTAAGTGCAATTTCTTTTATAAAAAAAGCATTTTCTAAAAAAGTACTAATAGAGAATATTTTATTATCCTCTATTGTATGATGTGGAGCATATATTATTTTTATTTTTTGCTTCGCATTCTTCCAAGTTGATTGATCAAATCTTGTTCCTCTTAATTGCTCAACTAAACAATCCCCTACTAACTCTATGCCAACACGACCTCTCTGGGAAATATTTTTATAATTTTCGACCATTTCAACAGTTTGGACAAAAATTTTCCAAATCGCATTATGAAATACCTGATTAAATTGGGCCTGATAATTTTCATATTTTGAAATAGGCATCCCATAACCAGCATAACAACTCAAATAATTCAAATACGCATCTTCATAATATTCTTTGCGTGTTAAATTATGTGGATTGGTAAAGAACACTATATCAGGCTGTATTTCTTCAAGTGTGATCCAACGTTGTTCTTCTGCATGATAAGAAGAAAGCAGCGGGTAACCTTTTTCTTTAAAATATTCATAACATTCTTGCATATCCTGCTTCATACGTTCTTCCCCATAAACTGTATAAGGACATACAAGTATTACAGGTTCAAAGAAAGGATCGTTCAGCATTTTCTGAAACACTGGATCGACTTTCCAAACGCTCTTATGAATAGCTAGAAAAACTACTTTTATTTTCTCTTTACCTTTTATTTGGTGCAAAAGCTCTTGATGCTTTCTCTGCATATGCAAGAACAACTTTCTCTTTTTTGGATTATCCACTAACGTCATCTTAAACGGACGTAACCAATCTTTAAACGTTGTAGGCAATAGCTTCTTTAAAAAATCTAGCATGCTTACCCCTCAAAAGAATTAATAGCTGCTACCACCAATTTGACTTGTTCAGTCTGCATTACAGGACTAATAGGCAAACTTAGCACCTCTTGATGCATGACTTCAGCCAATGGATAGCTTTGATCATTCCATTCCTTATATGCTTGCTGCTTATGCGGTGGTATCGGGTAATGAATGAGCGTTTGTATACCCTGCTTGTTTAAATATTTTTGTAGTGCTTCACGCTGATTGGTGCGAATTACAAATAAATGCCAAACATGCTGCTCATAGGATTCAGCATTAATTCCATTCAATGGGAGTTGAATTAAAGGATTTTTGATTCCATTCAAATATAAACTCGCAATATGACGTCTATGCTGAGTTTCTTGATCCAAGTATTTGAGCTTAACATCTAACATCGCCGCTTGAATTTCATCTAAACGGCTATTTACGCCTGGTACTAAATTTTTATACTTTTCATGCGAGCCATAGTTACGTAATGCTTTTAACATGGTCGCTAATTCTGCATCATTCGTTGTAACTGCACCTGCATCACCCAATGCACCTAAATTTTTTCCAGGATAAAAACTAAAACCTGAAGCATCGCCCCAGTTTCCTGCTTTTTTACCTTGTATTTGTGCCCCGTGACTTTGTGCGGAGTCTTCTAAAACCAATAAATTGTGTTGTTTAGCAATTTGCATAATTTCAGGCATTTCTGCCAATTGACCATATAAATGCACAGGCAGAATAACACGGGTTTTAGCAGTAATAGCCTGTTGAATTTTAGCAGGGTCAATATTATAAGTATTTAAATCAGGCTCTACTAATACAGGTGTTAAGTTATTGGCTGTGATAGCGAGAATACTGGCAATATAGGTATTTGAAGGAACAATCACTTCATCACCATCATGAAGCTTACCCAGCTCTTTCCAAGCACGTAAGGTTAAAATTAATGCATCTAAACCATTGGCCACGCCAATTGCAAATTTAACCCCGCAATAGTTTGCAAAATTTTGTTCAAACTGTTCTAGCTCATTTCCACCAATATACCACCCAGAATCAATAACTCTCGTGCAAGCCGTAATTAACTCTTCACGATACTGCTGATTAATATTTTTTAAATCTAAAAAGGTAATCATCTTGCTTTTCACTCAGGAATATAAAGTTCTGCTGTGCCTACGATGCATTCTTGGTTTCTAAATACAGCCGTAGTCTTAAAAACTACACGTTTTTTTTCAACTATAATATTTATAATTTCTACTTTAAATTTTACTACTTCATTCAAAAAAACTGGCTTCAAGAATTTATTTTCAGATTTTAAATAAATACAACCTGGTCCTGGTAAATTATTTGCAAATATTGTTGAAAAAATACTTGTAAGTAACGCACCATGAACAATTCTTCCACCAAACATTGTGGTTTTTGCAAACGCTTCATCCAAATGTACAGGGTTTACATCTCCTGACAACAATGAAAATAAATCAACATCTTTATCTGAAAAATTTCTATTAATTTCAAATGTCTGTCCAATTACCATTTCTTTTATACTTTTCATATTTAACCTATAAACTTTTGATATTCTTTTAAAATTTCAAAATATTGAGATGCTGGGTATATATAGAAATTATCTAAGTCATTACCATTAATATGTTCTGCGCCTAATCTCATATGGAAATTATGTACACCAAGATTATCTTTACGCACATCAAAATGTGATTGCTGAAAACCAAGTTCTTCAAAAGCCAATTTATAAACCAATAAAGCACTTTCTATGGCTGCATACCGTGTTTTATTTTCATTTAATATCCAGCTCCCCCAACAGAATGATTTTGGATTTTCCTTAAAATCGTATAAGCGAATTGTACCTATTCTTTGATTATTATCATTACGACAAATAATGAAATAATACTCTTCATTATTTGTTTCTCTCATTTTATAATTTCGTATCCAATCACGCTGTGCTTGAATATCCGCTGAAGATTGAGAAATATGTTTATTTAATTCTGGATTGGCTCTCAGTTCACAAATAAACTCCGCATCAGACTCTTCAACTAATTTAAAGTTTATTGTTTTGGCCGATAGGTTTTCAAACTTCATTATGCACCACACTTAAAAATTTTTGATAATCTCTAATATAGTCATTCTCATCAAAATGTTCACTTGCCAAAACAAGTAAAACACAGTCCTCAGAAAAATCATGCATTTCACGCCAGATCAATCCTTCAATAACCAAACCTTGGGTCGGGTTATCTAAAATAACTTCTTCTTTATTAGAGCCATTTTCCAGAATAAATCTGCAACTACCTTTTAAACATATTGCAACTTGTTTGAGATCAATATGAGCATGAAATCCACGAGGTTTATCTACTGTATTAAAAATATAATATAAACGCTTAACTTCAAAGGGAATAGATTGATTGGACTCAATAGCCACTAACCCACCACGGTCATCAGCAAAACTCGGCAAGTCAATTAATTTTACAAGACCCATTTTATTCAGTTACCAAAGAAATCAAATATTGACCATAGTCATTCTTACTCATGCTTTGCCCAATTTTTAACACTTGCTCTTTACTCAACCAACCTTGATTAAAAGCAATTTCTTCTAGACATGCAACTTTATAACCTTGACGCTTTTCTAAGGTCTCTACAAATTGTGCTGCTTCAAGCAAACTTGCATGTGTACCAGTATCGAGCCATGCAAAGCCTCGACCCAATAGCTCAACACTTAAGTCACCCCGCTCCAAATACATTTGGTTCACTGTCGTGATTTCCAACTCACCACGGTCAGAAGGTTTAACTTCTTTTGCAATTTGAATCACATCATTGTCATAAAAATATAAACCTGTCACTGCAAAATTTGATTTTGGTTGCTTAGGTTTTTCTTCTAATGAAATTGCGCGTTTATGCTCATCAAACTCAACTACACCAAAACGCTCAGGGTCTTTTACTTGATAGCCAAAAACTGTAGCGCCTTTTTGGCGAGCTACAGCCTGCTTAAGCATTGGTGTAAAGCCCTGACCATAGAAAATATTATCGCCAAGTACCAAGCACACATTACTATCACCAATAAACTCTTCGCCGATAATAAACGCTTGAGCCAACCCATCCGGACTAGGTTGAATGGCATACTGCAAACGAACACCAAACTGTGAACCATCACCAAGCAGGCGTTCAAAGCTCTCTTTATCCTCAGGTGTCGTAATAATCAGAATATCCTGAATGCCTGCCAACATAAGTACAGAAATTGGATAATAAATCATTGGCTTGTCGTAAATTGGGAGTAGTTGTTTGGATACACCCTTTGTAATTGGGTATAAACGTGTACCCGATCCACCTGCGAGAATAATACCTTTTGTATTCATTATGCATTCACACCTAATCTTTCACGTTGGTAACTGCCATCTTGAACACGACGACACCACTCTAAATTATTCAAATACCATTCAACTGTTTTTCGAATACCTGTATCAAACGTTTCTTTAGGTTTCCAGCCTAATTCATGGCCAATTTTTGTTGCATCAATGGCATAACGTAAATCATGACCAGGACGATCTTGTACAAATGTGATCAGTGACTCATAAGCTTGTCCATTCGACTGGGGCTTTAACTCATCTAAAATCTTACAAATCGTTTTCACGACTTCAATGTTTTGTTTTTCATTGTGCCCACCAATGTTGTACGTCTCTCCGACAACACCTTCTGTCACTACTTTATATAATGCTCTAGCATGGTCTTCAACAAATAACCAATCGCGAATTTGATCACCTTTACCGTAAATTGGAAGCGCCTTACCTTCTAAAGCATTTAAAATCACTAAAGGAATCAATTTTTCAGGGAAATGATAAGGACCATAATTATTTGAACAATTGGTAATCATTGTTGGTAGTCCATAAGTTCGATGCCAAGCTCGAACTAAATGATCTGAACTGGCCTTACTTGCCGAATATGGCGAACTCGGAGCATAGGGTGTTGTCTCCAGGAACAAGTTATCTGTACCTTCTAAGTCACCATAAACCTCATCTGTTGAAATATGGTGAAAACGAAATGCTTGTTTTCTATTTTGATTTAAACCGTTCCAATAATGACGGGTAGCTTCCAACAAGTGATATGTACCAATAATATTGGTTTCAATAAATGCAGCCGAACCTGTAATTGAGCGATCTACATGGGACTCTGCTGCCAAATGCATCACAGCATCTGGTTGAAAACTTTCAAAGATTTGATCTAATGCAATACGATCGCAAATATCAGTTTGAGAAAACTGATAACGCTCACTATCAGCAATACTTTCTAAAGATTCTAAATTGCCAGCATAGGTCAGCTTATCAATATTTAATACTTCATTATTAGTATGATTAATAATATGTCGAATCACGGCAGAACCAATAAAACCTGCTCCACCTGTTACTATAATCTTCATAAATATCCTAAATTTTAAAATTCACTGTATTAAGGTATAGCTTTAATTTTGTTATCCTTAATTATATCATCCAGTTAAATTAAATTTTAATACTACTATTAAAATTACTTATCTATAGATACTGAACAATAACCATCCACATATTTTTTTAGTATCGTAAATAATTCATTTAAATCATCACGATACTTGTAATTTTTAAGCTGTATAAATATTTCAGAAACCTCTAAATATCCATAATATTTTTCATAAGACTTTAATATCCTTTCATGCTCCGTCTTTTCAACATTTTCAGCATCAATTAACAACTCTTCATATAACTTTTCACCCGGACGTAGACCTGTAAATTGTATCTCAATATCACCTATACCATTTTCATCGATTGCTCGAAAACCACTCAAACGAATCATTTGTTTAGCTAAATCTACTATTTTAACTGGCTCGCCCATATCCAATAAAAATACATCACCGCCAGTCCCCATCGCACCAGCCTGAATCACCAACTGCGCAGCTTCAGGAATGGTCATAAAATAACGCGTGACTTCTGGGTGCGTTACTGTAACAGGCCCGCCTTGAGCAATCTGCTTTTTAAACAAAGGGACGACAGAACCTGACGAACCGAGTACATTACCAAAGCGCACAATACTAATTTGCGTTTTTGGATTCGTCGACGCTAGGCTCTGACAATACAATTCTGCCATACGTTTAGACGCACCCATGACATTGGTTGGACGCACCGCTTTATCTGTTGAAATTAAAACAAAAGTTTCAACATTTTGATTCACCGCTGCATCTACACTACGCTGTGTACCAATGGAGGTATTATAAATACCTTCAAATGGGTTTGCTTCAACAAGTGGTACATGTTTATAAGCTGCGGCATGATAAACTGTTTGCACTTTGTACTCTTGAATAATACGTTCTAATTTTTGCTGATTGGTGACAGAACCCAGCACTGGAATAATTTGTATATCAGAAGCCTGCAATTCACGGTCCATTGAATACAAAGCAAATTCAGACATTTCAAACAGCACTAGCATTTTCGGCTGATGCTTCACAATCTGACGACAAAGCTCAGAACCAATCGAACCGCCCGCCCCTGTCACCATGACCACTTTATTTTTAATATTTTTTTCTAACAGTTCAGGTTTCGGCGGTACAGGATCACGCCCCAATAGGTCAATAATATCCACTTCACGGATATCTGAAACTTGGACTTGACCATCGACCAGTTGGGTTACCCCTGGCAGTTCCATAATTTTGACATCTGCCGTATCAAAAGACTCAATAATCTCTTTTTTCCGTGCACGACCAACGGAAGGCATGGCAAGTAAAACTTCTTCAATGCCAAATTTTCCAAGTTTTGCTTGCGCTTTTTTGGGTGAATAAATTTTTAAACCACTCAGTGACTGACCTTGTAAGGAGCGCTTATCGTCAATAAAACACACGGGCAAATAATCATCTGAGCGGTTTAAAGCTGCTGCAATTTGTTGTCCTGCCAGCCCTGCGCCATAAATTGCCACACGTTTACGGCTTTGCTTTTTGGCAAAAGTTTTAAGAGTAGCGTAGCGAATGACTGCACGGCTCCACCACATGTATGAAAACAGCATAAAGCCATACATGAGCGGAATACTCATGGGAATAAATGCGACATTGAGTTTTTTAATCGTGTACAGCGCCACGATTTGAATAAATGTTCCAACTAAAATTCGCAGCAAATAATCTTCATTAAATGAACGCACAATTGCACGGTAAATACCGAGCAATGCAAAAATCAGAATGCCAACTACACCGACATAAATATACCAAGCATCCAGTCCTTGCATGACCTGAACATTAGGACGTGCCAAACGTATGGCATATGCCAGCCACATCATTAACGGTAAAACACAGATATCCATCAGCACCAAAACGATTTGTTTTTGGCGACGCGGTAATGATGCTATAGAACGGATAATGTCTTTCACAAGATGCTCAAATGGGGTCAATAAAGCGGATGAGAACGAATATTATACGCGCTTTTCAGGTTAAGATTTTTGCGATCACTGCTTGAATCGCATCCACGGTTTTTTGCAGGCTATGCTCAGACAATGTTGGGTGTACAAGGAACATTAAACTTGTTGTACCGAGCTGTTTAGCTTGCGGTAAAGACTGCGCAGGACGCCAAGGCGTACCATCAAATGCTTTTTCTAAATACACTTCTGAACACGAGCCGCTAAAACAAGGCACATTCAATGCATTGATTTCTGCCATGATTCGATCACGCGACCAGCCGTTGGGTAATGCATCGACATTGACGTGAACATAGCATTTATAGGCTGCATGCACATATTCAACAGATGGTTTTGCTACAGTAAAATACGGACTATTATCAAACGCCGCTTGGATACGCACCATATTGGCATTACGTTTTGCAGTCCATTCTGGCATTTGTTTGAGCTGTAAACGGCCAATCACCGCCTGCATTTCCATCATGCGCCAGTTGGTGCCAAATGAGTCATGCAGCCAGCGGAAGCCCGGTGGATGTTGCTTGTTATACACGCTATCAAAGTTTTTGCCGTGATCTTTATACGACCACATTTTTTTCCACAGACTTTCATCATTGGTAGTGACCATGCCGCCTTCACCGCCCGTGGTCATGATTTTGTCTTGGCAGAAAGACCATGCGCCTATATGACCGATGGAACCAGCTGATTTTCCTTTGTACATTGCACCATGCGCTTGGGCACAATCCTCAATCACAAAAAAGCCTTTTTCCTCAGCCAACCGCATGATCGGGTTCATATCACACATCCAGCCTGCCAAATGCACACAGATAATCGCTTTGGTATTCGGTGTTATCACTGCTTCAATGGTACGGCGAGAAATATTCTGTGAATCCAGCTCTACATCGGCAAAAATCGGATTGGCACCTGCAGTCACAATCGAGCTTGCCGAAGCTAAAAACGTACGTGAGGTAACAATCACATCGTCGCCTGCGCCAATACCTAAGGCTTTGAGTGCTACATCCAGCGCAACTGTACCATTGGCCACGGCAACTGCATGCTTGGTTCCTGCAAACTGTGCAAATTCCTTTTCAAATTCACGGCATTCTTGACCGGTCCAATAATTCACCTTATTAGATAAAAGGACTTTTGATACCGCATCGGCTTCTGCTTGAGTAAAGCTTGGCCAAGGTTCAAATGCACTGTTTAACATGGAGTTTTCCTAGTCTCAAAATCGAGTTTAAAAATCTATTTTTTCGTCACAATACGGGCAGGATTGCCCACCACTGTTGCGCCTGCTGGGACACTTTTAGTCACGACAGCACCCATACCAACAATAGCACCTACACCAATCACTAAAGGCTGATCAGGTGTGCCCTGCTTAATCATCGCACCCGCGCCAATATAGGCATGCTCGTGTATATGAATATTGCCGTTGCATTTTACGCCTGGCGCAAAAGTAACGAAATCCCCAATCACACAATCATGCTCAACATAACTGTATAAATTGGCTTGAAAGCACTTGCCGATTTTGACATTGGAGCCAATGCTGACAAAAGGACTCAAAGCAGAACCTTCAGCGAATTCAATCTGATCCATTAAAACCACATTGTCCGCAGTGATCGACCAAAGCTGAATGCCATCCAATTCTAAACGCTGGGCGATTTTTTCGCGTACTCGACTATTGGCAATCGCGATTTGTACGTATTTTTCTGAAGCCGTTTCATTTAAAAATGCGAGGTAATTCATGGCACGATGACCATTTACGTCTGCAACCGATTCTAAGGCATCATCAATAAATACGATTTCTGAAGCATCGCTTTCACGTGCTAATTGCTGGCGTGCAACAGGCATTAAACTGCGCCCACAACCTGAAGCGCCATAAATCGCATAGAGTGTTGTCATTATTTTTGTTCCGGTGTGCCGGTAAATTTTGTCATGGTGGCTTCGCCTTCGGCACTGATATCATCCTTGGCAATCACTTTTTTCACGGTTTTCAGCATGATTTTAAAATCGAGCCATAAAGACTGATTTTCCACATACCAAGTATCGAGTTCAAACTTTTTTTCCCATGAAATGGCATTGCGACCATTCACTTGAGCATGTCCTGTGATGCCCGGACGCACGTTATGACGCTTGACTTGCTCACGATTATAGAGCGGTAAATATTCCATCAACAGTGGTCGTGGTCCGACAATACTCATCTCTCCTTTAATCACATTCCACAGTTCAGGCATTTCATCCAAACTGGTGGCACGGAGCATTTTTCCGAATGGCGTCAGACGCTCACTGTCAGGTAATGGATTGCCATCGAGATCGAGTGCTTCTTTCATGGTGCGGAACTTTACCATTTCAAACGGTTTACCATGCAGACCCGGACGTACCTGACGGAATAAAACAGGTGAACCTAAATTCTTTTTCACCTTATAAGCCACTAAAGCATAAACAGGAGACAGCAGCACCAGCGCAGATGATGCGATAACAATATCCAATAAGCGCTTTAACATGGTTCACTCTTAAGATTAGATGAAGATGGGGGAATGGTATCCATTTCTAGCAATGATTATACCCTGTTCGAGACCATCAGATTTGTAAAATATTTCAACCGTCAAAGGGACTCAAGTAGTGCCCATTCCAAAAGATCCCGAAAATATAGTCGTTTAGAGATCGGTCCAACGACGATTGACTGCATGACCTGGGTTATTCATGCTGATCACTTTCGCGTAGTTTCCTACCGCAGTTGCATTTTCAGGAATGTCTTTCGTCACAACGCTGCCCGCACCTATAGTGGCATTATTGCCAATTTTGACATGCTCAATAATGCAGACATTTGGCCCAATATAAACATTGTCGCCAATTTCTGCGGCTTGACGGCCGCCATTTGCACCAATGGTGGTAAATTGCGATAAATTCACATTATTGCCAATCACGGTTGTCGGATTGACGACCAACGGCCCGCCATGCCCAATAAACAAGCCATAGCCAATTTGAGTCGTAGTATGAATATCTATGCCGTAGTGCTTTTTTTTATAATAATAAATCGGATAAGCCAGTTTTGCCCACGCACTTTGCGCGCTGGCTAAACGCAGCCAAAATGAAAAATTAAAACCGCGATTGAAAAAATAAGTTTTCAAAAAGGTTTTCAAACTGACATGACCGGTATAACGGTATAAATCACTTTTTATATATTTTAAAGTCATCTGGATCGCCTCTTAAATTGGGTAAATCGCCTTTAATGGATATCCATTTCAGCCATCATGTGCTTATTCACTTGATGCACATCATATTTATCCAGCGCAATTTCCCGCGAACGCTGTCCCATATACTCAATCAGTTTAGGATCTTCAATAAAATACTGCATGCTTTGCACCAATTCATTGACTGATTTCACCGCAACCAAATAGCCATTTACACCATTGGTAACGGTTTCACGACAGCCCGGCGCATCGGTGGTAATCACAGCACGACCCATTGCCATCGCCTCTAATACCGTACGTGGCGTGCCTTCACGATAAGATGGCAACACATACACTGAGCATTCTGCAATTGCAGGACGGACATCACTGAGTTTGCCCCAATATTTAAGGCGACCATCGGCAATCCATGTATCGAGTTCAGATTGCGAGATAGCAGATGGATTATCATCAATCCAACCGACCAAATGAAATTCCGACTCATGATATTGTGCTTTGATGATGCGCGCCGATTCAGCATATTCACGTACGCCTTTATCACCTAAAAGGCGTGCAATGAGTAAGAATGCGGCTTTGACCTGCCCTTGTTCATTTTTTGGTAAAGGCATGACATCAAAATCTTGCACATTTACCCCTGAACCATTCACCACTACAGTCGGTTTACTAACATCCAGTAAGTGCATCTCTTGGAACAGCTTTAAATCATCTGGGTTTTGGAAAAAAACTTTGTCGCTACGTTTGAGCGCTTGTGTATATAAGCCATGCACCAGCTTTTGAAACAGACTACGCTTGCCAGATTCCACATTTTGAAAGGCATAGCCCAGACCTGTAATTAAAGCAAAACGATGCGGTACTTTCACAAGCCATGACGCAAGCGTGCCATAAATCACAGGTTTGATCGTGTAAGACAGTACATAATCCGGCTGAATTTGACGGATCTTCTGATAGAGATGTTTTAACAGTTTTAAATCCGCCAGCGGATTGGTGCCTGTGCGCTGCATGGGAATTTCATGCAGATGATAGCCAAGGGCTTGCAGTTTTTGCTGCTCTTCAGGAAATGATGCAAACTCAGGCGCCATAATATGAATTTCATAGTCTTGCGTATGAATAGCTTCCAACAGTTTCCCGCGGAAATTTAAAACAGAAGGCAGAAAACTGCTGATCATCAGAAATTTCAACGGCTTTGCTCCCAAACTTGCATATATTGCTGACTCACTTGCTCAATACTGAAATGTGCTTCTACACGCTCACGCACGGCTTGTTTTAAGCTTTGTTTTTCTGCTTCTGATTTTTGTGTATAGGCTAAAATCGCATCTGCCAAAGCTTGCGCATTACGTGGTGGAACAATACTTCCTAAATCCTGCACAATATATTTGGCATCGCCGACATTGGTGCTGATACACGGTAACCCTGATGCCATTGCTTCGACCAAGACATTTGGGAAGCCCTCAGTAATTGAAGTCATGAGGAATACATCAATCGATTGATAAAACGCAGGCATATCTGAGATTTGATCCAATAAATGGACTTTTTGACTATCCAATTGATATTGATCGAATAAAGCCTTTACTTCAGGATTCTCTAAACTCGCTCCGCTACCTGCAATTTTAAAGATGATGTCTTGATCCTTGAGTAAGCCCATCGTTTCAAACAAATAGGGGTAGCCTTTGGCCGTGTGATAACGCCCTGCAAAACCAATCACCGTAGGCTGATTTAACTGTAAATTCGGCTGAAACTTATCGAGAAACACGCCATTGGCAATCACTTGGCTATTGCCATTTTTAAAGCCGAAGGCCTGATGCTGTTGCATGGATGAATGCGCACAATAAATAATAGCACTAGGTTGCTGTGACAGTATTTTGCTTATGCCCAACGCAATCTTGGTACTGATCGATTCATCTTTAGGAGAAGCAAGCGAATGATGAATACCCCAAACTACTTTTGGTTTTTGGGCTAAACCAATAATGCTTAAACTTGTCAATGCATTGGCATGGTACATCCAACATTGCACGGTTTTCGGTTGTAATTGTTTGAGTAAAACACGCAGTTTTTGAATCGTCCCCAGCGTATTGATTCCATTCCAACCCAATGCATAATATGACTGACATCGATCTAAAGTACTTTGATACACCTCGGAGGTTTTCATCAATGCAATAACCACATGCTGATAGTCATGTTCAGTTTGCTGGATTAAGCGTGCCAGCATCATCTCAGCACCGCCCACCCCTGCAAAGTTGGTGATCACATGCACCATCAACGGTTTGCTCATGTTGCAGACTCCATCATGTTTAAGTACTGCTGCAATACCGTTGCTTTGTGGAATTGCTGAATATGGGCTTCAAAATTAGCTTCTGAATAATGTACATAATCAGCAAAAATTGCCTGTTGCATCGCCTGGGTTAAACCTGCCTGATCATTACATTCAACCAATAAACCAAACTTAGAGTTTTCTAGAATTTCCATTGGTCCACTTGGACAGTTGGTACTCACCACTTTCACTTTAGAGGCTAAGGCTTGAATAAGTACACCCGGCAAGCCTTCCCAATTCGAGCTTAAAACAAATAGCGATGCATATTTAAAATAAGCGTATGGATTGGCATCAAAGCCCGGCAAATCCACGACATCTTTTAAACCTAAGTCAGATACCAAATCTTCAAACTCTGCACGCAGTTCGCCCTCACCTAAAATCAATAATCGGGTTTCAGGATGCTGATCATGCAAGGCTTTAAAGGAGCGGATCAGAAAACCAAAGTTCTTTGCTTCAGTGAGACGCCCCACTGCCAAAATCACTTTATGGTCACCATTTAAAAATTTGTGTGTGACTGGCGCTTTGAGTTTTTCAAAATAGGCATCGTCCAATACAGGGTTATAAATCGTGCTCAGATTATTATTTTTATAGCCATAATATTCACGAAAATCGGCTTCAACCCCTTTGGAAACACAAACCACTTGCTGTGCTATGGGATAAGTCCAATTCACCAAAGTTTTCAGCAAAAATTTGGCAAGACCTTGCAATTTTAAGTTTTTGGACGGCGTAGATACTTCACGGAAGATTAATAGCGTTTTAACACCTGCGAGTCTTTTCGCAATACCTGCCACAATATTGGTGTGGGTTTGCGTTGCGACTAAGCAGTCGTATTGCTCAGCTTTCATTTTTATTTTTAAAGGCGTGATGCTATTCATCACCCGACCGCAATTAAAATTCACCAATTCAATTTTAGAACTCACTTCGGGTAATAGCTTGGCTTTGTCACCTGTGACATTACACACGCCCAAATGAATATTGAGACCTTGTTCTGCAAAGCTATTGGCGAGTTGAATGACTGTACGTTCTGCACCGCCACCGCCCAAGCTCGGCAAAAAGAACATGACTTTATTCAACATATGCAGACCTAAATTTTAAAATGGGAGAATATTAATGCAGTGTTTTTGAGGCTTGAATCGCCATGGCATGCTCAACACGCTCACGATAATCCGTGATGCCAGCAAGCTCACTGTCACTGGCACAGGTGCTTTGAATTTTGGATTGATAATCGGAAAAACTGGATACCACTTTGGCAGGTACGCCAATCGCCACGCTGTGATCAGGAATGTCTTTGGTCACCACCGAGCCTGCGCCAATCACCACGTTGGAGCCAATGCTTACACCCGGCATTACAATAGTATTGACCCCAATAAATACATGAGAACCGACTTGAATCGGCGCAAAGCGTTGATAGCGCTTCCCTTGCTCATCTTTGACTAAACAGGTACTGCCATCATGGGTAATAAATTTCACTCCTGAAGTGACCGTCACATGATCGCCAATACTGACCAAGAACGGTTCCGAGCCCCAACTTTTAATATAGATTCGGCAGTTTTCACCAACTTTCACACCTTTTTTACGTGCATAAGCCACACTGCCTTTTACCATAAAATAAGCTAAATCAAACAGCTGTCGAAAAGCAGAAACCATAAATGACATACACAGTACCTGAATGAGGCGAGGCAACTTAAAAGGAGGAAAATAAGTCAGCTATTTTACGCTGAAAATACACTTTACGATATGGAAACCGCAGTCACGATGCAGGATGAAAAATAAGATCACAGCGATTTAATTTTTTTGGCAGGACTGCCGACATAGACACCCGAGTCGTCCAAAGGTTTCGACACGAGGCTACACGCGCCAATCACCGAATCATTTGGAATTTTCACGCCATCAAGTACCGTCACCCGCGCACCAAGCCAAATATTTTCACCTAAACTGACCCCTTGTTTGGTAATCGCATCTTTCACCAAAATATCAGGTTCACCAAATTTATGATTGCTGGCAATGATGATGCTTTGCGTGCCAATACGGGTGTTATCGCCAATGCTCACACCGCCACAGCCATTGATAAATGACTTAGAGTTAATACTGACATCTTTACCAATCGACACCTTGCCACCAAAGCATTTGATATAACAACTTTCACCAATAAAACTGTTATCCGCGATTTCTAAGCTCGCACCTTGCTCGACAATTAAACTGACATGATCGCCAATATAAACATTGTTGCCAATTTTCACTTGTCCGCTAATATCGACCGTACAGGCTTTGCCGAAATAACGAAATTTGGTGCCAAAAGCCACATTATAAAATTGCTGACGGGATTGTGCAGTGAACCAATTCATCAGTTTTAACAGTTTAAAAAACATCAGCTTTTGTTTCTCCACACCACATATAAAATGGCAAAGTTATAAATGATCAGTGCTACAGGCACCGCAAGCAACATATATACTTTATCAGCAAAGACTGCATAGAAGCCTGCAAATAAAGCGAACTTAATGATGAGTTCTACGATTTGCAACTTAAACAGCACTTGGCTATTGCGCTTAGCAATCAGAAAAGCTGAGCTTGGCGGATTACAGAAAATCGCCCAATAGCCCAAAGCTAAAATTTGGAAATAGCTCGAAATACCCACCCATTCACTGCCAAAAACCCATAAATATAAAGATTCAGGCAATACAAAGACCAAAGCAAATAATGGCAGTGAAACCAGACTGAGTAGTACACTCGCCTTTAAAGCACTTTGATTGGAATCCGTGGTTTTAAATTTGCGAATAAAGAACTGACGCAAAGTTTGCGAAATCAAATTAATCGGAACACGCAAAGTCCTTTCGACAATGGCATAGAAGCCCATCGCCTGCACACCGACAAAATGCGACACCACATAGTAAGGCAAATTATGCGAAAAACTATTCAGCAAGGCATGCGGTGTATTGGCATAAATAAAATCTTTGTAATGTTTAAATGCTTGCCAACTCACTTGATACAGTTGATTATTTAGTAAATAAATCAGCACCGCCACAATCATGATAATCGAGCTGACGTTATAACTATTCGCCAAGCTGATCTGCATCACGAATGGCAACGAGAGTTGCACCAACACGACAATGGCACTTCTAAAAATATTTAAACCTGCACAAAAATATTCTTTATGCGCTGCAAATTGATAGTTATACAGACTTTGAATCAAAGTGTTGGCAAGTATGCCTGTGGCAACAGCCCCTGCCATTTCAATATTTAGAATAAAACTAATAACAATGCCGCTAACAATCGCGATGAAAGTTGAAAATACTACCCCTTCAAAGATCAGGCTTTTTTTATCACCTTCTTCGGCAACTAATAGCGCTTGATCCAAACGCAAATTGGCTACAGTTGAAAGTACACTGACTATCGCCAATGCAATCCCGTAAGCCCCAAAGTCAGCAACAGAATATAGGCGTGTTAAAACAGGAAGTGCGATAAATGTCATTATCGCACCTGCCAGTAAACTTAAGGTAATCAGCCCAATCGACTGATACTTTGCGAAAATTTTCGCAATCATCTGTTCAATATCATTTTAAGTTGTTTACGTACCAACGCATCGCCAGTTGAATGCCTTCGGCAATTTTGAACTGCGGTGCATAACCCAAGCCTTGCTCAATTTTGGCAATGCTGGCTTGTGAATGACGTACATCACCAGCTCGGAAATCACGGTACACAGGATCGCGCTCAAAGTTCACCGCATTTTCAGCAAGTGCCACCTGAATGGCACGATATAACTCATTCAACGTAGTACGGTCACCCACAGCCACGTTATACACTTGGTTTTTCGCTTCATCCGATGCTGTCGCCGCCAAAATATTGGCTTGAACCGTATTATCAATAAAACAGAAATCACGACTGGTTTCACCGTCACCGTTGATGAAGACATCCTCACCATCAATCATCGATGCCGTCCATTTCGGGATCACTGCCGCATAAGCACCGTTTGGATCTTGGCGTTGACCAAACACATTAAAATAACGTAGGCCAATCGCTTTAAAACCGTATGCACGTGCAAACACATCGGCATAGAGTTCATTTACATACTTGGTCACCGCATAAGGTGAAAGTGGATTACCAATATTTTCTTCCACTTTTGGCAATGCCGGATGGTCACCATAGGTTGAACTGCTGGCCGCATAAGTAAAGCTAGCAACACCCGCATCACGTGCTGCGGTGAGCATATTTAAGAAACCACTGATATTGGTTTCATTGGTGGTGATGGGGTCTGCAATTGAACGCGGTACAGAACCTAAAGCGGCTTCATGCAAGACATAATCCACGCCAACACAGGCTTTTTGGCAGTCGGAAAATTGGCGAATATCACCTTCAATAAAACTGAATTTCGCCCATTGCTCAGCAGTCACTAAACTTTGCACTTCATCCAAATTATGCTGATGACCTGTAGCAAAGTTATCTAAACCCACTACGGTTTGATTCAGCTTTAATAAAGTTTCAAGCAAGTTTGAACCAATAAATCCAGCAACTCCAGTTACCAGCCATGTTTTAGGCGCTGTTTTAAGGTTTTCACATACCTGTTGATATTGATTCATTTGGTATGCCCCTTACAAACGAAGATCAGATTCAGCTTGAGATAACACGTATTTCAAGTCATACAACACATGATCAGCTTTACCCAAAGCACGGATGGCATCTACGCCCATGTCTTTAAATTGCTCATGCGCGACTGCCAAAATCACAGCATCATACTCACCTTGTGCAGGCATTTGTACAGGCTGAATCCCATATTCATGCACAGCTTCAGCAGCATCCACCCAAGGATCATATACATCAACATTGACATGATATTCTTGCAGTTCTTTCACAATATCAATGATACGGGTATTACGGATATCCGGGCAGTTTTCTTTAAAGCTTAAGCCTAAAATGAGGACTTTGGCATCTTCCACTTGAATGCGTTTTTTCAGCATGGCTTTCACTAGCTGAGTCACAACGTAAGCGCCCATACCATCATTTAAACGACGACCCGCTAAAATAATTTCAGGGTTGTAGCCAATCGCTTGGGCTTTATGCGTTAAATAGTACGGGTCAACACCGATGCAGTGACCACCGACTAAACCCGGACGGAATGGAAGGAAGTTCCATTTTGTTCCCGCTGCGTGTAATACCGCTTCGGTATCAATACCCATTTTATTGAAAATCAATGCCAATTCATTAATTAAGGCAATATTCACATCACGCTGAGTGTTTTCAATCACTTTCGCTGCTTCTGCAACCTTAATGCTAGCTGCTTTATGAGTACCCGCTTCAATAATCAGGTTATAGACTTCATCAACATAATCAGCCACTTCTGGTGTTGAACCCGAAGTGATTTTTAAAATATTGGTTACCCGGTGTAATTTATCACCCGGATTAATTCGTTCAGGGCTATAGCCTGCATAAAAATCCTGATTGAATATTAAGCCTGAATTTTTCTCTAAAACAGGAATACAGACTTCTTCTGTTGCACCCGGATAAACGGTCGATTCATAAACAACCACATCACCTTTTTTCAACACTTTTGCAATGCTTTCTGAGGCTTTCACTAATGGCGTTAGATCTGGCTGCTTATATTCATCAATCGGGGTTGGCACTGTAACAATAAAGAAATTACAGTCTTTTAAATCTTCTAAATTTGCGCTGTAACTTAATTGAGCTGATTGTGCTAATTCTTCAGGAGAAACTTCTAGGGTATGATCACGTCCGCTACGTAATTCATCAATACGCTTCTGATGAATATCAAAGCCCACCACGGGAACTTTTTTTCCAAACTCAACAGCTAGCGGTAAACCGACATAACCTAATCCGATTATGGCAATTTTTAATTCGGAGAGTTGTAACATACTGAAGCCTATGTCATCGATGAATCATCAATCATCGTTATGTTGTAAATAGCGTTAAATTATATCAGAAAATCAAATTTCGATTGTGTAATGATGTTCTATGAGGACTGTAATTTTAATCAACAATATTTATTGGATTAAACAACTCCCCCTATAAAACCAACTTTGTATATTTAAAAAAATTTAACTAACAACAAGATCTTTAAAAAGATATTTATCCATACAAGTGTTGATTAAACTTACGATTTAAAACAAATGTAAAGCTATATTCTACGAGGTGAATAGTATAAACTTAACATTCTAAAATGAGTAATTTGGGTACTTAAACCCGTATTTCAATGATTCAAAAATTTTATAAATAGGATTTGTATTCGAGTGAGTTACTATCGTTATAGCTGTATGTTAGCTTTGAGTCTGAGTATGACGGGTTGTGCCATTACTTCAGGCTTACAAACCTATGACCTTCCTAAGGAAGGTACATTTCAGACTGATTTAGGCTCGACAGTCAATGTTATTAAACTAACTCAAGAAAATTTAGTTGCTGTTCAACCCGCCCAAGTAAATCAGCAAAATTTTGCCCATCTATTCAATCAACAACAAAAAAGTTATCGTTTAAATCCGGGTGATATTTTATCTATTTATTTATGGGCATATCCTGAAATTACACCACCCACAAATACAATAAGCAATGCAGAAGCGATTAAATCAAATGGTTACCAAATTGATCAAAGTGGCTATATCCAATTCCCTATTATTGGCCGATATAAAGCTGCCGGAAAATCGCTGACACAAGTCAATCAGGAATTACGCAGTCAACTTGCTCGTTACTTAAAAACCCCAGATGTGATTGTTCGGGTACTTTCCTACCAAGGCCAACGTTTTTCTGTTCAAGGTAACGTGATGAAAGGTGGTCAGTTTAATTTAACCGACCAACCAACTAGTATTTATACTGCATTAGGTATGGCGGGCGGAGTAAATAGTCAATTTGGTGACAATGCATCTTTAACCTTAGTTAGAAATGGTCAAAGTTATGTACTCAATAGTATTGAACTTGAAAAAGCTGGATATTCTTTACACAACTTACTCATCAAACCAAATGACACAATTTATGTCAACTCACGTGAAAACCAAAAAATTTATGTGATGGGAGAGTCTGGCAAAAACCAATCGTTACCAATGCGTGAACAAGGCATGAGCCTCAGTGATGTCCTCGGTGAAAGTCTAGGGATTAACTCACTTTCAGCAAGTCGAGGTAAAATCTACGTAGTGCGTAGCGATGTAAATAGCCCGATGACTGAAATTTACCATTTAGATTTAACCAGTATCGGTGACTTTGGGCTCGCTAACCAGTTCAAAATGCGCAGCAATGATATTGTGTATGTTGATGCATCTGGTTTAGCTCGCTGGCAGCGTGTAATCAATCAAGTGATTCCTTTCTCAAATATCATCTATAACTTGGACAGATTGGGCCAATAATGTTATTTAAAAATATTTTGGTGGTCTGTGTAGGTAATATTTGCCGAAGTCCTATGGCGGAGTATCTCCTAAAAAAAGATCATCCCGACCTGAATATTTATTCAGCTGGAATCTCAGGTATGATTGGACATGCAGCAGATGAAAAAGCTCAATACTGTATGCAAAAAATTGGCATCGATATGAGTGGACATATTGCCCAAAAATTAAATGCTGAACTGATCAAAAAATCAGATTTAATTTTGGTCATGAGTTCAAATCAACAAAAGCATATTGAACAGACATGGCCATTTGCAAAGGGAAAGACTTTTCGTTTAGGTCATTGGCAAGGTAAAAATGTGCCTGACCCATATCAGCACGATCAAGCTTTTTTTGACCAGACCTCAGAACTGATCCAATCTTGCGTTGCAGATTGGACTAAACAAATTTAACTTTTGATGTACGATTATGAGCCAAAATACCAATACAGAAGATACAATTGATTTAAAAGAATTATTTTTCTCTCTGATTGCACAGTGGAAGTTAATTGCTTTATGTGTAATTTTAAGTCTCGTTTGTGCCCTGCTTTATTTAAGAACCACGCCTGATACCTACGCAGTAAATGCACTGGTACAGGTTGAGGAAAGTAAAGGAACTTCAGCAGCACTCTTGGGTGATCTATCAAGCATGATTGATCAAAAACAACCTACCCAAGCAGAAATTGAGATTCTTAAATCACGTTTAGTTCTTGGTAATGTCATTCAGAGTTTACATCTCGACCTAAAAATTTCCGGTACAGAAAATTCTTTCACTGATCGCTTATTTTCCCCGCATGAATATGTCACAGAATATAAAAATAAATCAGTAACTTTTAAAGACGATGAAAAAAGTTTTGAAGTCCGTCAATTTAATGTGCCTAACGTATATCGTGATAAAGACCTCAGTTTAAGCTTCGAAGATAATCTCATTACACTGATAGATACCGAAACTGAAGAAAAAATTCTGACTGCGAAGCTCAATCAAGCGAATTCATTACGTACCACTGATGGATCGTGGGATATTTCGATTTTTACCCGCGACAAGTTAAAAGATCACTACCTAATTCAAAAGCAATCTTTACCTGCTGCAGTTGATAATATTTTAGAGAATTTTTCGGTTGCTGAAAAAGGGAAAATGACCGGTGTCCTTGGATTAAATTATCAGGGTCAAGATAAAGAACATATTACCCAAGTACTCAATTCAATTTTAGCAGCCTATAGCCAGCAAAATATTGAACGCCGTTCAGCTGAAAGCGCGCAGACCTTAAAGTTTTTGGATGAGCAACTACCTGAACTAAAACAACAACTGGATGTTGCGGAACGCGAATTTAACAAATTCCGTCAAGAGTTTAATACGGTAGATGTCACTAAAGAGTCTGAGTTGTATTTAACTCAAAGTATTACACTCGAAACCCAAAAAGCACAGCTTGAACAAAAAGTAGCTGAGGCGTCTGCAAAATACACCAGCGAACACCCAGTGATGCAGCAAATGAATGCACAATTGGGGGCAATTAATAGCAAAATTGCTGAACTAAATGCCACATTAAAAAAACTTCCAGATTTACAACGCCGCTATTTACAGCTTTATCGTGAAGTTGAAGTGAAACAGCAACTCTATACCGCTCTACTCAACTCTTACCAACAACTCCGTATTGCAAAAGCAGGGGAAATTGGTAATGTCCGCATCGTTGATACTGCAGTAGAGCCAATTGAACCTATTAAACCTAAAAAGTTAATTGTCCTTATACTCTCGCTATTTGTCGGTGGCTTTATTGGTGTATTAATTGCTCTTGTTCGCAATATGCTTCGCTCAGGAATTAAAGATTCTTCAGAAATTGAAAATAATCTGGATCTTCCGGTTTATGCCACTGTGCCACGTTCCCCTGTTCAAGAAAGTCGCATCAAGTTACTGAAGAAGAAAAAGACCATTCCTGTACTTGCGGTTAAAAATAGCGATGATATTGCAATTGAAAGCCTGCGCAGTATGCGTACTGCCATTCACTTTGCACTGACATCTGCAAAAAATAACCTGATCATGATTTCGGGGCCAGCACCAGAAGTTGGTAAATCGTTTATTTCAACCAATTTAGCTACGATTCTTGCGCAAAGCGATAAACGTGTTTTAATTATTGATGCCGATTTACGTCGTGGTTATTTGAACAAATACTTCAATCATGACAACCAACCAGGTCTTTCTGAGTATTTAAATGGTCAGCGTGATCTAGACAGCATCATTAAAACCACTGAAATTCCAAATTTGAGTGTGATTACTCGTGGTAAAAGCCCTTCTAATCCATCTGAGCTTTTAAGTTCTGGTAAATTCAAAGAATTCTTAGATTTGATTTCACCGATGTTTGATCATGTGATCATTGATACCCCTCCTGTACTTGCGGTGACAGACGGTATCATTATTTCGCAATATGCTGGTGTAAATTTGGTGATTGCTCGTTATGCGAAAACTCAGTTGAAAGAACTAGAGTTAACCGTGAACCGCTTTGAACAAGTGGGTGTGAAGGTCAATGGTATTATTTTAAACGACATTCAACGTAGCTCAGCTGGTTATGGTTATGGTTATGGCTATAACTATTCTTATGGTTATAAAGCTTCAAAAGACCAAGACTAATTCAAGCCTATTCAAAAAAGCCACCGAATACGGTGGCTTTTTTTATGTGCGAAATTTATGTTGCATGCCACTTTCTGTATAAAAAATGTTTTATATATTCATACCGTTATAGTATAAAAATAAGAACATGACTATGATGATCTTTCCTGCACCTTACCTGATCATAGAGATAGGTAAGCGCTGAACAGGAAAAGTCTGCTAGAATTTCAGCAACTTTTTACATATAAAATAATTGTGGGAAAATATATGAGTAAGGCCCTACCTATCGCTGTCGCTGTATTACTCGGCGGTGCCGCACTTGTTCCTGTTTACTATGCAACTAAAACACCTGCTACGCAATCAGCAACATCAACTCAACCAGCTGCAAACGCTTCTGCTGTCGCTAAAATCAGTTATGCACTTGGTTATGAAGTTGCCCATCAAACGCCTCCAGAATTAGATATTGATAGCTTTGTCACTGGCGTTCGTGCAGGCCATGCTCGTGCAAAACCTGCATATACTGAAGAAGAATTACAAAAAGCATATGCTGAGTTCCAACAAGAAATGCAAAATAAGCAGCTCGAAAGCAATAAGCAAGCACAAAGTAGCAGCGATAATTTCTTAACGGAAAACAAAAGCAAAGCGGGGGTTAAAACCACTGCTTCTGGTTTACAGTACCTAACAACGAAAGAAGGTACAGGTAAACAACCGCAAGCCACATCAGTTGTTAAAGTTCACTACACAGGTAAGTTAGTGGATGGCACAGTATTTGATAGTTCAGTACAGCGCGGCGAGCCAATTGAATTCCCATTGAACCAAGTAATTCCAGGTTGGACTGAAGGTCTACAGTTAATGAAAGAAGGCGGTAAAGCCACTTTATATATTCCTTCAAACTTAGGTTATGGTGCTCAAGGTGTTCCAGGAACGATTCCACCGAACAGTACTTTAATTTTTGATGTAGAACTCATTGAAGTTAAATAATAAAACCGGTACAGGAGAGCTTTTCGCTCTCCTGCTTTATTTTGAGACTCGGTCATGAAATTACAGATCAGTATGTTGTGTTTGGCACTCTGCTCAAGCACTGTATTTGCCAAAGATGTCAGTAATAAAAGTAGTGCTGCAGAACAAGTCGGTTATAGTTTTGGTTATTTAATGGGACGCAGTAATGCTGAATCCATTAAGGATTTAGATATTGATGCATTTGTTGCAGGTTTAAAGGCAGCATCTAAAGGTCAAGCTTCGTCACTAACAGATGAAGAAATGACCCGTGCCTTAACCCAATATAAAAAGCAAACCGAAGCGAAACAACTGATTGAACTGAAACAAAAAGCGGATGCGAATGCCACCATTGGTGCAGCTTTCCTTGCTGAAAATGCCAAAAAACCGAGCATTCTGGTCACGAAATCTGGCCTGCAGTATCAAGTCATTCAAGCCGGCAAAGGTAAATCACCCAAAGCCAATTCAACAGTGAAAGTTCACTATGAAGGTCGCTTAATTGATGGCACTGTTTTTGATAGTTCAATTGCACGTAACCAACCTGCGATGTTCCAAGTGAGTCAAGTCATTCAGGGTTGGACAGAAGGTCTACAGTTGATGAAAGAAGGTGCAAAATATCGCTTCTTCATTCCTGCAAATTTAGGCTATGGTCAAATTGGTTCAGCAGACGTCATTGAGCCAAATAGCACGCTGATTTTTGATGTAGAGCTCATTGAAGTTCTCCCGAAATAACAATACTCTCTTTAGGAGCATCGACAAATCTCGGTGCTCCTCAATATTTCTTCTTTCCATTATTTTCTTTTACAATTTTTTTGATTGATTTGACTTAAAATTCACATTGATATCTTATATTTATTTCACAAAAACCAATTTCCCTTTATTTTTAAATCTCCATCAACTGTGTAGCCGCACATAAGGATTTGACCATGACCGTTAAAATTAAGACGCGCGAAATTCAATATACAGCAGCGGATGGAACTCAACTTTTTGGCTATTTTGCCGCACCAGAGTCAGACACTGCGGTCGCAGGTGTGTTAGTTGCCCCGGAATGGTGGGGACGCAATGAATATACCGAACAACGTGCGCGCGAATTGGCAGAACAAGGCTATGCTGCTTTCGCTTTGGATATGTATGGTGACAAAAAAGTCACCACTGATGCAAAGCAAGCTTATGAATGGATGATGCAGACTTTTGATCATAGTGACACCATCGTGACCCGTGCGTCTGCTGCATTAAACACTTTGGCACAGCAAAAGGAAGTAAATGCAGATAAACTCGCAGCTATAGGCTTTTGCTATGGCGGAAAAGTCGTGCTGGATTTAGCTCGTTCAGGTGCTGCATTAAAAGCAGTGGTGACCTTCCATGCAACACTTGCTACAGCAACTCCTGCACAAACAGGACAAGTCCAAGCAGAGATTTTAGTGCAACATGGTGAGCTCGATTCGATGGTGAGCTTAGATGATGTTGCAACCTTTAGAAATGAAATGGATGCTGCCCAAGTGCAGTATCAAATCAATATTTTTGAAGGTGCAAAACATGGCTTTAGCAACCCGATGGCGGATGAACGCGCCAAAGCAAACGGCGTAGATTTAGCTTATAACGCTGCTGCAGAACAGCAAAGCTTAGCGGCCATGTATGCCTTGTTAGCACGCCAGCTTGGTTCTTAAAGCGCTAAGAACCAATACCAATATTTAATTTATAAAAATGAGGAGAGCACAATGACAGAACTCAATTGTCCATATTGCAATTTTGACGAATATGACGTGATTGCAAAAAATGATTTTGGTGTTGTACTTCCTGAACCACATACACTGTCTAAAGGGCATGCTGTCATTGTCCCGCTACGTCATGTTGGTTCATTTTTTGAAATTACTGATAAAGAACGTAAAAGTTTAATGTCCTTACTTGAACAAGCGCGTAATGAATTAAATTTACGCTATCAACCTACTGGCTTTCATATTGGGTTTAATGATGGACAAGTTTTTGGCGAAGCCACTGAACATGTGCATATTCACATTATTCCACGTTATGAAAACCAAACATTGGCGCTCGATACCCGCTGGGGCTTTAAAAGCTAAACTTTAAATTTACACTCACTAAGGAGCCTCGGCTCCTTTTTTGATGGCCACTATTTTTGCATTTCCCCTGATATACAGATTTCGTTTTGAACAAAAAGAATGCCTATTGAAAGATGTATACTAGGCAGGTTTTTTCAATTTTGACTGTATTGCATGTTTAACTTTTCTGATGCCCTTCTCGACTGGTTTGATGTCCATGGTCGTCATGACTTACCGTGGCAAGTGAAGGATGACCCTTACAAAGTATGGGTTTCAGAAATTATGCTACAACAGACTCAAGTCAAAACCGTCTTACAATATTTTGATCGATTTATTCAACGGTTTCCGACTGTTGAAGATTTAGGCCATGCCTCTTGGGATGATGTGGCGCCCTATTGGGCTGGCTTAGGCTACTATGCACGGGCTCGGAACTTACATAAAGCCGCAGGAATTGTTGCACGTCAGGGACATTTTCCAAGCAATCTTGAGCAGTGGATGGAACTACCGGGCATCGGCCCGTCTACCGCGGGTGCGCTGATGTCTTTGGGTTTAAGACAATATGGCGTGATTATGGACGGCAACGTCAAGCGAGTATTGTCTCGTTTCTTTGCTATAGAAGATGATTTATCGAAACCTGTACATGAACGGGCCATGTGGCAACTGGCGACAGAGCTCTGCCCCATTGAACGCAACCACGATTATACCCAAGCGATTATGGATCTTGGTGCAACGGTATGCACGCCGAAAAAGCCGCTCTGTTTATATTGTCCCATGCAACAGCACTGCAAAGCACATGCTCAAGGTTTAGAGACTGAATTACCTTATAAAAAGCCTAAAAAGCCTGTTCCAGTGAGAGAGGCCCAAGTCATGCTGATTCAATCTGCAGGAGAATGGCTTTGGATACAACGTCCGAATAGCGGGCTATGGGGTGGTCTGTGGTGTTTACCTATTTTTGATCAACCCCATGAGTTTCAATCCCACACTCAGCAACTTGGACTGAAACCTACCACCACTCAAGTGCAGATATCACATAGCTTTACCCACTTTACTTGGCTTTTAGAGGCTACAGTGTTTAGCGTTGCCGCCGATCAAAAAGAGCATTTGGCCATTGAATGCAACGCACAGTGGTTTACACCGATACAAGCCACTTCACTCGGTATTCCTACTGCAATGAAAAAACTCATTTCTACGCTAGAACTCGAAAGCCATTCTATGCCATAGTTTTGAACTGCTCATCAATTGTATAGGGACAAACGTGACTCAAGGATTTTTTCAGCTTCGCAAAGGGTTGTTCGGCGGTATTGGTTTTATTTTGCTTTTACTCAGCGCCTGTACGTCGACTCCACCCAAACCATCAGGCAGTACATTGCCTGCTCATGAAGTGAAAAAATTACAAAACATGCGTTTATCCAATCAATTGCCTGTTCCTGTTCATCAAGTCAAACGAAGTGCGCTCAAGGATACTTGGGGCGCAGCGCGTAGCCAAGGACGAAGCCACGAAGGTATTGATATTATTGTTCCACGTGGAACAAAAGTCCTCAGTGCTACAGAAGGTTTAGTTGCTGACTTACGTAATAACAATTTGGGTGGTAAAGTGATATGGATTATGGGACCCGCAGGTTCTTGGCATTATTATGCGCATCTTGATGGTCATAAACGTGGCTTAAATGTCGGCGACTATGTCAAAAAAGGTGATGTCATTGGCTATGTAGGTAATACTGGCAATGCTCGACATACTGCACCACATTTGCATTATGGCATTTACTTGGGTGGTAAAGGTCGCAATGCCGTTAACCCCTATCCGTATTTACGTTAATTTTAGGAAACATACATGTCAGAAGCGTTGATCAATCGTCTGGTGGAATTTGCAGAATCTGGTAATCAACAAAAAATCAGCCTCAATGGACAGTCTTATCAGGGCTGGATCATGGAGATCACTGAAGAAGCATTACTCATCAGCACCGGCTATGCAGACAAATCAGGTAAAGATGTATGGATTCAATTTGCCGATCTCGATCAAGCGGAACTGTTGTATTGGGACAATAAAAACGATCAATGGACAGTCTTTAAAATTTAAGTCAAAAAGGAGCATTCAACATGACAATACAACGCTGTGCTTGGTGCTCCGAAGATCCTTTGTATATTGCCTACCACGACACTGAGTGGGCTAAACCTAGTTTTGATGAGCAGCATCTCTTTGAAATGCTGTGTCTTGAAGGACAACAAGCGGGGCTGTCTTGGATCACTGTACTGAAAAAGCGGGCTTGTTATCAGCAGCATTTTTTTCAATATCCCATTGCCGAAATTGCAGCGTTGAGTGACCTACAATTACAAGAAAAATTACAAGATTCAGGTTTGATTCGCCATATCGGCAAACTCACTGCCATTCGAGATAATGCAAAAGCATGGCAACAGTTAAAAGCCCAAGGGATTCATCCTGTGGAATTTCTTTGGAATTTTGTCGAAGGACACATTGCCAATAATGATGTAGTTGAATATCGCAGCGCCCCTGCACAAACCGCTCAAAGTCAGGCCATGTCCAAAGCATTAAAAAAGAATGGTTTTAAATTTGTCGGCCCAACGACTTGCTATGCTCTGATGCAAGCCATTGGCATGGTCAATGATCATGAAAATCACTGTGACTTTAAATACACGCACGAAGAATGACCTCAAAACATAAAGGATAGAATAATGAGTGACAATACAATCCACGCCTATGCAGCAATGAACAGTGGTGAAGCCCTTGTTCCCTACCAATTTGATGCAGGTGAATTACAAGCCCATCAGGTTGAAGTCAAAGTCGAGTATTGCGGTCTTTGTCACTCAGATATTTCTATTATCCAAAATGATTGGAAATCTTCGGTTTATCCTGTGGTCCCAGGGCATGAAGTGATTGGAACCATTACCCAACTCGGCAGCGAAGCCAAAGGACTGAAAATCGGACAACGTGTGGGCATAGGCTGGACAGCAGAAAGTTGTCAACACTGTGACCCATGTATCGATGGTCGCCAAGTGCAATGTACTGGAACCAAGACAGCGACAATCGTCGGTCATGCAGGTGGCTTTGCCGACAAAGTCCGTGCTGGCTGGCAATGGGTTATTCCGCTTCCAGATGATCTTGATCCAACCAGTGCTGGTCCTCTGCTCTGCGGCGGGATTACGGTATTTGATCCCATTTTACAGCACCAAATTCAGGCCATTCACCATGTTGCCGTGATCGGCATTGGTGGTTTAGGTCATATGGCGATTAAACTGCTCAAAGCTTGGGGCTGTGAAATTACCGCATTCAGCTCAAACTTAGATAAAACCGATGAACTTAAAGCTATGGGGGCTGACCATGTGGTGAATAGTCGTGATCTTGCCGCGATTAAAGCACAACGTGGTAAGTTCAATTTAATTTTAAGCACGGTCAATGTGACGTTGGATTGGCAAGCCTATCTTTCAACTTTGGCACCGAATGGAAGCGTTCACATGCTCGGCCTAGCACTTGAGCCGATGCAAATCCCCGCAGGTATGCTGATCAGTGGTGCTAAATCTGTCACTGGCTCATCAACAGGCTCTCCTGCAGCACTGCGTGAATTACTTCGATTCGCCGCACGTCAAAATATTGCACCTCAAATTGAAATGTATCCAATGTCTCAGGTGAATGAAGCGATTGAACGTTTGCATTCAGGAAACGTGCGTTATCGTATCGTGTTGAAAGCTGATTTTTAACGGCAAAAATCTAAGCCCAAAAAGCCTGCTGCATGCAGGCTTTTTTTTGTATGCTTTATGGACTCATTAATCTAGATGACATTTGTGTTTCTGCATTCCTTACGCACCCAATCTGCAAGCAACAAAATGGCCTGCTGAATATCTACAGACAACTCATGCCCGGCATTTAGACGAATACAGTTGTTATAACGATTGTCCTCACCAAAAATTAAACCTGGCACAATGTTGATGCCATGTTTTTGCGCATGGTAATACAGCGCCAAACTGTCTATTTGTTCAGGCATCTGCAACCACAGTGCATAACTGCCTTGAGGCCGATTTAGACGGATATCAACCCCTTGAAAAGCATCGTAAATATACTGACGATACTGCTCGACTTGCCCCATTAATTTAGGACGCAATTCAGCAAGATGTTGGCGATAAGCACGACTAAAAATCAAATCTGCAAGTCCTAACTGCAAAGGCGTATTCACCGAATCATTTTGCAAAAGTAATTTGGGACGCAAATGTTGCAAATGTGGTGGAAGACAAAACCACCCCACCCGATAAGAAGGCGACAAAGATTTTGAAATCGACGCACAATAGATCACATAGCCCGCCCGATCCCAATATTTGATAGGCAATGGTCGCTTTGCATTGAAACTACACTCCGCATAAATATCATCTTCAATCACATAACATTGATATTTTTCAGCCAGTTGTGCAATTCGTTCCTTATCTTCATTACTTAAACAAAAACCCAAAGGATTTTGAAAATTTGCAGTCAATAAGCATACTTTCGCGCCTGAATCCCGCATCGCCTGCTCTAAACGATCTAAATCAAAACCTTCCGTATTGGCAGGAATTTCAACAATTTTCCGCTTTAATAAAGCCAATAATTGCAATTGCCCGTTATAGTTCGGCGTCGGAACAATGACACTCTCCCCTTCCGCACTCAGATTTTGCAACATCACTGACAAAGCAGGCATACAACCATTGCTGATGTAAATATCATCCTTAGGCATGTAAAAACCATCTTCAGCCCAATGTGCCGACAAAGCTTCACGCAATTGTGGATGACCTTGCCGATTGTTATATAAAAAATCTTCTGGTTTACAATGCTTTAATGCCCTTTGGATTGAACGTCTGATTGCTTCAACAGGAACAAAATTGGGGGACAACTGAATTGAACCCAAATGAATCAGGCGACTATTTGCAGATGCTTCATGGATCTGAATTTGCAATTCTAAATTCGAAATTTCACGAGGTTGGGAATCAAAATCAGGATGATTCGGCACGGCAATTTGCTGGGCTTTCTGTGAGGATTGCACAAAATAACCAGACTTTTCTTTGACATAAATGAGGCCTTTGGCTTCAAGTAATTCATAGCAGCGTTTCGCGGTATTTAAACTGATCTGATGCTGCTGTGAAAATTGACGTAGCGCATACAGTCGCTGCCCTGCGGCCAATTCACCACTATAAATTTTCTGTGCCAACTGCTGCGCAAGCTGCTGATATTGAAAAGCCATCTGTACCCTTTTTTTAATCATTCTTGTATCTGTACCCATTAAGTTAACAGATTTAAGCTGATGGCATCAGGTTGATATCTCAAAAATAACGATAGGGGGACAATTAAATGAATGACTTCACACAGCTTCGAGCGGGTCTAATCATCATCAGCACACTCACGCTTATGGCGTGCCAACCCGAACAGCACACTCAAGCTCAAAGCCAGCAAAATTTTATCTGTAAATCTTTAATTCAAGGTTTTTTGAGTGCCCAAAAACTGACGCAATATGAACTTGAGCAGATCCAACCGATCACTAGCGGCGGGTTACATCAGCAGCTATATATTTATAAATCCAAATCTGAAAACGGCATGAATATCATGCCGCAGCAAGCCAAACTTCGCTTTGCCTGTGAACAAATGACCGCGCGGCAATTTCAAATCAAGCTACATCCGCATCAATTTCCAGAACAGACCTTACTCAGTATCGAACTTCCAGAAGCACAGCACATGCAGCAGTTGACTGCTTTTCGCCTGCCTGAGATGCAAAGTCATTGATCGTTCATATTGAACTGAATCATTACTGCTGCTTATTTTAAAATTTCGGGAAATGCCGTTGCAGTTTTGCTTTTACCCAACTGCACTTTCATTTTTTGTAGCATTTGATAAGGCTGTTGCTGCACAAACATATTCACGAAACTGAGCGGAATGGAACCTTCCGGATTGGCGTAGCCATAGGTCGAAACTTTGACCTTTTGATTGCCTAAACGCTGGAAGGTCCAATCGCCCTCATAGTCGGTTAGGCGTACATAATTGGGATTGATCGGATAACCTTTTTTCACCGCTTTATTTTGGATGCTAATAATGCCCTGTGCATCTTTACGCATTTTGCCTTGTACCACCAAATCACGGTCTTTTAAGGGAAAAGGAAAATCCAACACCATATATAAACTGAATTCACCTTTCTGGTCATCGCGGGATAAGACTTTGACACTGCCCATATAAGGGACCCAATTCACTGCATTTTCCACATCTAAAATCAGGGTAACCGCTTTTTCGATGGGCACATCAAAACTGGTTTCAGCTTTGTATTGAAAGACAGGATTTTGAGCATTTTGGTAGGTCCAAACTTTAATATTATTTTTATTAATCGTGAGTTTGGCATTATCCATAGTTTTCGCTTGTACTGCCGCAGTGAATGCGACAGCACAGGCCATAAAGATGACTTTTTTCATTCCATTGATCGTCTTATTTTAATTTTATGCTGTTGTTATAACGGATTTTAACGCACTTTTATACGTCAATATCGTTAAAACCCAGTACGTCTTTCATATCGTACTTACGTGCTTCACGACCGACTACCCATGCAGCTGCACGTACTGCACCAGAGGCAAAGTTCATACGGTTGGTCGCTTTATGGGTAATTTCAACTCGTTCGCCATCCGCAATAAACATCGCAGTATGTTCACCGACAATGTCACCACCACGAATCGTTTGGAAGCCAATGGTTTGACGTTCACGTGGACCCGTATGACCTTCACGGCAATACACAGCATCTTGTTTTAAGTCACGTCCTAAAGCACCGGCAATGGCTTCGCCCCACATTAGCGCTGTACCTGATGGTGCATCAACTTTATGGCGATGATGGGCTTCAATCACTTCAATATCTACAGTATCGCCAAATACTTTTGATGCCAATTCAAGAAGTTTGATTGAAACGTTTACGCCGACAGAATAGTTCGCTGCATAGACCACTGGGGTTTCTGTTGCTGTTTCATCGAGATAAGCTTTTTGCTCATCATTCATACCTGTGGTACCAATGACAATCGCAACGCCTGCTTCACGGCAAAGTTTAAGATGCTGTGCCGTTGCTGCAGGTGCAGTAAAATCGATCACGACATCACAATCTTTTAAAACCTCAGCAAGGTTACCGACAACCTTTACGCCAACCGCGCCAATCCCTGCAAGTTCACCAGCATCCGCACCGACCAAGCTACTTTCAGGACGTTCTACCGCAGCAGCCAATTGATAGCCAGCTTGCTGAACCGCTTGAATTAAGATGCGTCCCATACGACCGCCTGCGCCCAAGATACCAATACGTGGAGCTGCTGACATAACATTTTCCTAATGTTGATTCGAAATTGGTCTTACTATATCAAAACTCCATGCGCAGGCTAAGTTACAAACAAAAAAATCCTGCATTTTCTGGAGTCATTGTGCAAATCAACTTCTACGACAGACGCTGACTATTCCCTCACCAAGTTTAGGCATTTTCACGGTATGATAGGCGCGTTCTATTGATCTTGAATATTCATGAAAACCCTATTGTATCTTTGTGCGGCAGTCTGTATTGCACTGGCATGGCTGATTCCGATTCATTACCGACCTTGGGCCACGTATACCGGTGAGCTTTATACCTTCTTTGCCCTGTTTGCTTTAGCGGCAACGTTCTTTAAAGAAAAGCTCATGGTGGCAAAAATTTCCTTGCCCCTGTTGCTCTTAGCGCTGATCCCCTTCATCCAACTGGCTTTTGGGCAGGTATATTATTTTAGTATCGCCTTGCTCTGTATGCTGTTTGTGTTCAGCTTCTGGCTGTGTATCAATCTAGGTTTTAGTCTCTCGCAAGGTACAGAAAAACGCGAAAAAACATTCCTATACCTAAGCTATACCTTTGTTGCTTCTGGGGTTATGACAGGGCTCATCGCAATATGTCAGTGGTTAGATTTCGACTCGTTTCTTCCTTTTGTGATGAAAATTAGTGGAACTACGCGCCCATTTGCAAACTTTGCTCAGCCAAATAACATGGCCACGTTTCTGCTCATGTCCTTGTTAGCCTGCTTATATGTTTATGAACAGCAAAAAGTTAAAACCCGCTATTTGGTCGCTTGTGCAATTCCTATTTTAATTGGGGTCGCGCTCAGCCAATCTCGCACCTCTTGGGTGGCAAGTATCTGTGTCCTAGTCTATTTGGCTTATGCACAGTACAAAGATTATATCCGTCTTCGCTGGTTTTACAGCTTGGCCTGGTTTATGGGCTTTGTGGCACTGATTGTATTGATGCCAAAATTAAGTCAAATCATGAGCCAAATATCCGACATGAATATTCAAGAAAGTCGTGACGTAGCCGAACGTGCTAGTGGAGATATGTCTCGTTTAGCCATTTGGCAACAAATGGCGCATGCCGTAGCTGCACAGCCTTGGTTTGGCTATGGTTGGCATCAAACCAGTAGCGCGTTTGTCTCGATCTCGGACACGGTACAAGGGCCTGTATGGATTCGTAGCTCACACAATTTTATTTTGGATTTCTTATTGTGGAATGGCGCCATTATTGGTGTGCCGTTCTTGGCCTATTTCGCCTATTGGGGCATCCAATTACAAAAGTTAGCTAAGTCTGCATTATCTGTCATTGGCCTATTGATGGTCGGTGTCTTCGTTATTCATGCCATGCTAGAATTTCCGCAAAACTACGCATATTTCTTACTGCCTGCGGGTTTTATTATCGGGATTCTTCAAGCAGCGAAGCCACAGACGGCTACTTTGAGCCTGTCTCCGTGGTTTATCCGCATTGTTTTCGTGATTGGCGCCGTGCTGATTACGGTGATTTATCGTGATTATGCCAATGCAGCAATTCAGCTGGGTCAGGCATCAAAATATGAAAAAACGCCGGAGAAAATCACCAACCATGCGCCGATCTATTTACTCACAGAATTTAGACATCGGGTGGCGATTATTCGTTTAAATCCATATTCCATCGTTTCTGAACAAATCATTCAGGATACTGAAAAATTGGTTCGCAGCTATCCAGCGAAATACCACATCATTAAATATGCACGTTTATTGGCATTTAATGGTCGTGAGGCTGAAGCACGTCATCAGCTACAGCGTCTTAAAAATATCTATAGGCTCGACATGAGCTATGAGAGTTTATTACCGCCTACAGCACAGCCGAAACCTTAAAACGCTCAATAAAAAAGCCTGCAATTATGCAGGCTTTTTTATACCTGAGTTCACATCACAGCGAACTCAAGCAAATCATTTCAATTAATCAAACAAACGGTCGAAGAATGATTTTTTCTTCGGAGATGATTTATTGTCATCGCCATCCATCGTGTCTTGTAACTCTTTCAACAATTCACGTTGACGAGCCGTTAAGTTCACAGGCGTTTCCACCACGATACGGCAGAGTAAGTCACCGGTCATGCTGGTACGTACAGGCTTCACACCTTTACCACGTAAGCGGAACAATTTACCAGTTTGAGTCCCTTCAGGTACTTTCAAGCTCACACGACCATCGAGTGTCGGAATTTGAATTTCTTTACCCAATGCAGCATCTGCAATGCTTACAGGCACATCCATATATAGGTCAGCGCCATCACGTTGGAAGATTTCGTGTTCACGTACCACCACTTCTACATATAAGTCGCCTGCTTGGCCATCACGGATCGCCTCGCCTTTGCCACTTAAACGTACGCGGTCGCCATTGTCCACACCTGCAGGAATGGTCACCTCTAAAGTTTGCTGACGGTCAGAAACCCCTGAACCATGACATTTATTACATGGGTTCTTAATGATTTTACCTTGACCACGACAGGTGCTACAGGTTTGCTGCACAGAGAAGAAGCCCTGTTGCATACGCACTTGACCGGCACCATGACAGGTTTTACAGGTTTCAACGTCATTCGGATTTTTAGATCCTTTACCATCACAGGCATCACATGGCGCTGGCGCAGTAAAGGTAATGGTTTTTTTCACGCCCTTCACAGCTTCCTCAAGGGTAAGCTCCATGACATAGCGTAAGTCTGAACCACGGCGTGCGCGTTGCTGACCACCACGGCCACCACCGCCAAATGCGCCACCGAAAATGTCGCCAAACTGACTAAAGATATCTTCTGCGCCAAATCCGCCACCGAAGCCACCGCCGCCGCCCATGCCGCCTTCAAAAGCTTGATGTCCCATACGGTCATACATACTACGTTTTTCGCTGTCCGATAAAACTTCATATGCTTCTGCAGCTTCTTTGAATTTTTCTTCAGCTTCTGGGTTATCTGGATTACGGTCAGGGTGATACTTCATCGCCAACTTACGGTAGGCTTTTTTAATTTCATCATCACTTGCGGTTTTAGATACACCTAAAACCTCATAATAATCACGTTTAGCCATGTCTGGCGATGCTCCTCACGGAATTTAATTTAATACTTAACTGTGGTCTGAAATTGGGGAATCAAACCATTTTTTCAAGGGGTAGGCAGGAAAAAAATAAATCGACTTAGAAGACGGCCTTATTTTTAACGAATTTGGATAGACCTTGGATCCATGCATTTAATAGATACAAAAAGGCAATCGCAGCAAAGACCACACCAATTACCGTGCATGCAGTCACCCAAAGATAGGTGTCCCAATAATAGAAAAATAAAGGAATAAACCACAGTGCGGCAAAAATGGCCATCATGGAATAAATCACGACGGTGCGCATGACCCAAAGCGCTTGGGCTTGTAGCCAAACTTCTGTAGAATCGATTTGAGTCACTTTGCGTGCAAAACCGTAGGCAAATACACCACTAATCAGGGTAAATAAAGCGAAAAACATGAAGACATAAGAAATCGCAATATAACGGCGATACTTAGCTAAACTCTCTGCTGTCATCTGTGATTCAACCCCGTACACCACAATATGCCGCGCTGCACTTGTGGTAGTTTTACTTTTTAAAAATGTCTTTGTAGATCAGGTGCTACTATAGAGAAAAATTCAATATTTCGCACCCAATATTATGACACTTTTAAGGATTCTGCTGAGTTTTTTTCACTTTGACATACTCCCACCACCAAGCTAAGAGCTATGGTGGGGGAATCTTTGCGACCCATGCAATCTTAGAGATTGCACCTTTCGATACCGCACTGCGCTGACAGTATGGCGGTACAGGAACTCTTT
>NZ_VOZH01000027.1:0-50105 GCF_013419875.1 Acinetobacter sp. YH12049
AGTTGTATGAGGGATAAGGGCAAATTGTAGGTTTTATCTCAGGTTCAAATTTAAGATTTTAGCAGCACTCCAAACTCTACAATTTGCGTATAGTGGTAGCTAATCACTATATCAATCAAGATACAAGAAGCACTGCTTCGCAAGGGTCAGGATAATCAGCAGTAAAATTACGTTTCACTAAATCATCCGCTCTTTTTTGATCATCTCGGCTACGGGTGGTGTATTTATTCTTCCCACGCCAAACACCCTGTATAGCTAGCTTCTTCATCAAGCGAACCACTGTACAGCGTGCAATAACATAACCTTCACGTTTCAGTTGTTGCCGAACTTTACGTACACCATATCGACCTGAACTTTCTTTCCAAATTCGTTTAATTTGTTCAGCATGATGCAAATCATGTAGATCTCGCTTTGCTCGATGTTCTGGGTTTTCAGCAATATCTAGCGTTCGATAATAGGTAGAAGCTGAGATTGGTAAAATCCTACAAATCGCCTCAATACCATATCGATCTTTATTGTTAAGGATAAAATCCACCATTATTTGTGTGGGCGGTCGAGCTCCGCCTGGGCGAAAAAAGCGGCTGCTTTACGTAGAATTTCATTGGCACGCTTTAATTCTTTAATTTCTCGTTCCATTTGCTTCATTTTTTCTTGATCAGATATCTGTTGTACTTTAATAGGATTTTGCTGATCTAAATGCTTTTGATGCCAGGCACGAAGTGTTTCAGGAGTACAACCAATCTTAGGCGCAATAGCTGTGATCGCAGCCCAAGTAGAAGGATAATCTTTTTCAGATTCAATCAATAATTGAACCGCTCTTTCTCTGATTTCAGGGGTATATTTTAATTTTGTCATCGGGGTAGTCTCTCAGAATATTGACTCTCCGACAAACCCGGTACGGTTCAAAGGAAATAAGAGTTACCGCTAATAAAAGCACCTTAAGGTGCTTTACCCCAATTGGGTGTTACGAATATTTTCTTAACGTGGCGCTCTCATTTAATAGCAATCTTCGCCCTCACACAAGTCGCTAAAGAATTCCGCAAATGGGTACTCGATGTACTGGAAAAAGAAGTTCTAAAACAGCAAATCGACACACGAGTAAAAATCAACGCAGAGCAGCAAGCAGAACTCAAAGAAATTATCGACCGACGTGCCCAAGGTGAAAGCAAACTACATGCAGAAATGTGGTCACGTCACAAAAAACACTTCCGCATCGCACGTTATAGCGATCTGTTGCCCATTCATTTCCACGACGCAGTAAATTACCTAGAAACTTTAGAAGTTAAGTCAAAAGGAAATATCTATATAGATGAAAAACAATTCCTAGAAATGCTCTGCGTACATGCACGAGTCTTTCAAGCGTGGTGGAACACACATAGCCCAGCATTACTCAATTCATTACTGATGAGCATGCTCAACGACAATATGTTCTCTATGAGCAGTGCCATATCAAACGTAAGTAAAAATGTGGATTCATAATGCCAAACTATGATTACGACCACATGTTTGAATTACAGACACTTTCACATGCAAGATACGGACTGCTCAAGTAAAAAATAAGCCACCTTCGTACGGTTTTTTTATATCAATGGATAACAAAAGGAAATGACAAAAGTGCTTTGTACATCTTACGATATAAATGAAAAATCATTAGATCTCTTTCATAAATCAAAAAACGATCTTCTTTTTGGTTAATATTTGCACTCCGGATTTCTTAGCATTCGTGCATAATCTGCGGATGAAATACATCGATTCAAACAAGCTTTCTGATCCTCAGTTCAAGCGATACACAGGCATCTCATGGTCAACTTTCTATTTGATGGTTGAGCAATAGAAGAAACATGTCCCTGCCAAAGGCAGACCGCCCAAGTTAAGCCTGGAAGACCAGGTTCTGCTCTGTCTAAGCTATTGGCGGGAATACCGAACCTTATTTCACGTTGCGACGAGCTACGGGGTTTCAGAGCCCACAGCCTCAAGAATTGTCCGTCATGTTGAAGACTGCCTGATTCGGTCCAATCTCTTTAATTTACCCAAAGATTTACCCGAGGGCGAAGGCATCGATTGGAATGTTGTGATCGTGGATGCCACAGAAATTCCAATCCAAAGGCCTAAAAAAACAGAAGAAAAGCTATAGCGGCAAGAAAAAGACCCACACTTTCAAAGTACAGGCCATCATTCATTATCAAACTCAAAAAATCCTGAGTTTATGTACGAGTCGTGGTGCCGTACATGATTTCGAACTCTTCAAACGTAACTTGAATCAGATTCCTGCAGGTGCATTTATCCTTGCGGATAAGGGTTATCAGGGAATTTATACAGTGTATCCGAATAGCTTGTTGCCATTAAAAGCAAAGAAGCACTGTAAACTGGATTCCGAACTAAAAATCTATAATCAGGAAATCAATAAAAGAAGAATTGGAATTGAGCATGTATTTGGCAGTTTGAAAACCTTCAAAATTCTTGCTGAGCGATATCGCAATCGAGGCAAAAGACTAGCATTGAGATTCAATCTAATTGCTGGAATTTATAACTTGGAGCTGAGTGAAAAATGACTTATGAAAGAAATCTATTGATGAAATTTAGAATTTCACATGATTAAAAATGATCAATTTAAAAATGGCACATAGTGATGAAAAAATTAACTTTGTTAGGTTCAATAACTTTGGCTTTGTCTGCGGCGGTTTCGCCAAGTGTATCTGCTGCACCAGTAAAACCCATTCAGTTTGCAAAAGGTGCTATTGGTACTACAGTTGCAGGATCATTTAAAGGCTACGATGACATTCAGTATAGTTTGAATGCTAAGGCTGGACAAACTTTAAGCTATAAGCTGACAAGCAATCATGATTTAGCCCAAATTAATATATATGCTCCTGGTGATAAACCAGGAAAAACAGAAGCTTTAGTGATTGGATCTACAACAGGAGTATCTGGAAAATTCAAGCTGCCAGAATCAGGCAATTATTTGATTCAGATCTACCAAATGCGGAATACGGCACGGAATAATAGAACGGTTAATTATAAATTGCATGTTGAAGCAGTTCGCTAAACTTACTTTATCTGGATCTGGATAACTTAGAAAGTAACCGAAGAAAAACCAACCAGATGAAATTATATAAGTGATAAAAAATGTTCAAAAAACCACCAAAAAGTGGTTTTTTGAGTTTTGTATTAATTGGAAAATTATAAGAAATTAAGAAAAATGATATTGATAAATATAATGAATTTAGAATGAAGACATTAAATTGATCGTTTTCTTAATTTAATAAATTGCTTAATATTTAATTTAGTATCTAAAAATATGATAACATGTGCACATTCTAAACAGTGGCTTAGATTGAGTCAGCCTTTAATTTTCAATTTATGCACATGAATATTTTTAATATTTATCGTATAGGGCGAAATTACAATCGCCAGCACTCATCTTTACAAGCCTGTTTCTTTCGCAAGTAGCGGATATCTCTTTGATCAATTTAGATCTGTCTTACAAATAAAACGGAATAGGGAAGGTATGTCTTCATTGAAACCGTCATGGTATTCCAATGTGAATCCAAATGTGTTTATTAGCACAGTTGTCATTATCGGCATTTTTATTGCCATTGTATTTTTAGCTCCCAATGCTTTTGATTTAATAACTAAACAACTGAATCAATGGGTTACAAACTCATTCAGTTGGTTCTATGTACTATCTGTAGCCATTTTTCTCTTAGTGCTTATTTATATTGCCTGTTCAAATATGGGTAAAATTAAACTTGGTTTAGACCATAGCCAGCCAAAATATAGTAATAGCTCCTGGTTCGCTATGCTATTTACTGCTGGTATGGGTATTGGCTTAATGTTCTTCGGTGTCGCGGAGCCAGTGATGCACTATGTATCACCTCCAACCGGTGAACCAGAAACTATCCAATCAGCTCAGCAAGCTATGCGTGTAACATTCTTCCATTGGGGACTTCATGCTTGGGCAATCTACACCATCGTTGGCTTGGCGTTAGCTTACTTTGCTTATAGACACAATCTACCTCTAAAAATTCGCTCTGCGTTATATCCTCTCATTGGAAAAAAAATCTATGGTCCAATTGGTGATGGTGTAGATACCTTTGCAACGATCGGTACTGTATTTGGTGTCGCAACGACTTTAGGTTTTGGTGTAACCCAAATTAACTCCGGCCTGAATTATCTATTCGGGATTGAATATTCAACGACGACGCAACTAATTCTAATCGTCATTGTTACAGCTATGGCCTCTTTGTCCGTATTTATGGGCTTAGACAAGGGTATTAAACGATTATCAGAGATCAATTTAGGCTTAGCATTAACCCTCTTATTATTTGTATTTTTTGCTAGTTCTACGATATTCATATTACAAGCGACTATACAAAATGCTGGCCAGTATTTTTCAAACTTATTCAACATGACCTTTAATTTATATGCCTATCAATCTGATGGTTGGATTGGTGGTTGGACAATTATGTACTGGGCATGGTGGATTTCATGGTCGCCATTCGTAGGTATGTTTATTGCGCGTGTGTCTGAAGGACGTACTATTCGTGAGTTTATTGTAGGTGTTTTACTTATTCCAACAGGCTTCACGCTGATCTGGATGGGAGTCATGGGGAATGCTGCACTCTATAGTATTTTAAACGAAGCGAACACCTCGCTGATTTCTGCAGTGCAACGAGATTCATCCGTTGCGTTATTTGAATATTTAGGGACCTTGCCATTCTCAGGCGTGATGAGTTTTGTGGCGACCATTCTGGTCATGTTGTTTTTTGTGACTTCGGCAGACTCTGGGGCTTTAGTTACAGACTATCTAACTGCAAAATCTGAAAACTCTCCAACTTGGCAGCGATTGTTTTGGACAACGTTAATGGCTGTACTTGCGATTGTTTTGTTGTTTGCAGGAGGTTTAGGAGCTTTGCAATCTGCAACAATGTTGAGTGCATTACCATTCACCTTCGTAATGCTTTTAATTTGCTGGGGCTTAGTCAAGGCTCTACATTTAGATGCAACCAAGATGCAAGCATTACAGGATGCGCGTATTACACCTAAAGCAATTCATAATCCAAGAAGTTGGCAGCAACGTTTAGGATTGATTATGCATTATCCGCATACACGTGAAGAAGTTGAACAATATATTGATACAACGGTAAGCCAGGCATTTTCAAATCTACAGAAAGAGTTTAAGCGTCGTCATTTAGATGTGACGGTAAACACGATAGATGATGGCTTGCAGCTTCGTGTAAACCATCAAGATGAGATTAACTTTATCTACCAAGTAGTTGTCCAAGAAAAAAATACACCAAGCTTTATGATTGATTCAGGAGAAATTACGCAAGATTATCAAGCTGAAGTATTTTTGAGGGAAGGTGGTCAAAATTATGACATCATCGAATGGACGCAAGAAGATATCTTGCAAGATGTCATTGATCAATATGAGCGTCATCTGCATTTTTTAAATTTAGTTCGAACCAAGAACCAATAGATAAAAAACCGCCCAAATGGGCGGTTTTTATTAACATATGAAAGTTTTATAAGTAAAAATAACATATTGTTTAATAAATAGAATAATGAGGAAATTTGATATTTTGATAAAATTATACAAATTTTGAAATAATTTAATTAAAATAAATTTGTATACTCGCCATATCCTAACCAAGCCTTTTAGATGCAAAAGTATACAACTCTGAAAAGTTTATAACCTATTGTAAATACAAAGGAATACAGCTTGATGCTTAACATTCCAATCCATTCCAAACTCGGTGGATTCTACTTTTTCTATTATTCAATAGTGGGTACATTCATGCCGTATTGGAGTTTGTATCTAGAGGATCAAGGGTTTAATTATCAAGAAATAGGTATTTTATCTTCGATTGCAATTGTCACACGTTTTTTTGCACCGTTTATTTGGGGTTGGATTGCAGATAAATCCGGCAAGCGCATGCTTTTAGTTCGAATAGCAACATGGATGGAAGCCTATATTTGGTTTCTGATTTTTATAATTCCCAATAGTTTTCAGTCTGTTGCATTACTCATGCTGGTTTTTAGTTTCTTTCAAAATGCCATATTGGCTCAATTTGAAGGAGTAACTTTATTTTGGCTCGCTGAGCGTCGTGCAGAACTTTATGGAAAAGTCAGAAAATGGGGATCAGTTGGTTTCATTGTTGGGGTATTTGGAATAGGGGCTTTGCTAGAAATAATACCTGTTTCCATGCTTCCTATCATGTTGTTATGCATTGCATTTCTCGCATTTATTTGGTCATTTACGATTAAAGAGCCCGCTACTGCACCATCTTCACAGAAAAAACTTGAACCACTTTGGCCTATCTTAAAACGGCCTATTGTAGCGAGTTTTTTTATCATTGAATTTTTTCTGCTCTTTTCGCATGCACCGTTTTATAGTTTTTATAGCAATTACCTTAAGCAGGCTGATTTTTCGACGAGCCAAATCGGTTTTTTATGGTCTGTCGGAGTCATTGCAGAAATCATTATGTTTGCCTATGCCAATGTCTTTTTTAATCGATATTCTTGGCGTAACTTAGTGCTCATTTGTTTGGGGCTAACAGGGATGCGATGGTTGATTGTAGGCTTATATCCGGCGGTGTTTATCACTCAATTTGCTGCGCAAACGATTCATGCCTTCAGTTTTGGATTATTCCACTTAATCGCGATGCGAATCATTTTTCAAAATTTTACCGCAAGTCAACAAGGGCGAGGTCAAGCGCTATACAGTACCATGTGGGGCTTAGGTGTTGCGAGTGGCAGTATTTTAGCAGGTCGATATTGGGACATGCTTTCGGGACCCGTTATTTTTATGATCGCAGGACTGGCGGTTCTACCTGCCATGTTTTTGGTCGTGGGCTTGCCTAAAACGATTCAAAAGCCAGCTTGAAGCAATTCAGTATATTGATAAGTCTCAATGGACTAAAATCACCTGATTACGGCCGAGCTCTTTGGCTTGATATAAGGCCTGATCGGCTTGATTAATCATACTTTGCAAACTTGGAGCATTGGGCAAAGACTGATGAATCAGACCAATACTCACCGTAATATAAATCGTATTTTGTTCATCAATGAAAATAGGTGTGGTTTCAACGACTTTTCGGATACGTTCAGCGATACCTTGGGCTTCAGGTGCTGCAATGTTGGTAAGTAATATACTAAACTCTTCACCACCTATACGTGCAAATAAATCTGTTTCACGCAAATTCTTACGTACAATACCAGAAAATTCCTGTAAAACTTGGTCACCGACATAATGCCCATATTGATCATTCAATTGTTTAAAATGATCAATATCTATCATGATAATGGAAAAGTTAAGCTGAATTTGGTTTTGTAGGTAAAGCTCACCTTGCTCGAAAAAATATCGACGATTCATCGCATGCGTTAAACTATCATGATTTGCAAGGTATAAAACTTCTTTATACAGTTCGTGCCGATTGCGGCTAATAATACAAAGAATTAATGGAGCGATTATCAGCATGGCAAGGCCAATGCGTACAGAAATGGCTGTAGACAAGTAGGTGAGTGATGAATCATGTAAATAGAAGGCATTTAAATTGTAATAGGTCGCTAAAATGACTACGGCATTAATCAGAGATAGGGTAAATAATCGATAGGTTAAAGCTGCCCAAATCAGAGCCGCTAAAGGGTAGAGAATTGCGCCCGGACCAGTAGTCACTGTCGTTAAAAATACGCAGAAGATAACCGCAATAGCTGGAAATATCTTGTTGATTTGAAAGCTTTGATTGCGTCGGTCTTTGCAATACAGTTTAAGATCGGCCAGTTTAGGAAATGACAGAATAAGCGGTAAAACAATGAGAGCATTTAATATTTCGGTAATCCACCACATACTAAAATCAATCGATAAACGATTGGTCGACATAAAGGTATTGGGTAAATAAGGCACAGTGAAAATTGCAAAAAGAGCACCTGCAAGGCATCCACCGCAGGCGATGATGGCAATCATGGTCAGAAAGGTGAAACCTTTATTGTAGTTTTGATAGTTCACCTGAAAATATCGCATAAAAAATAGCGATACCATGCTGTTGATTAAATTTGAAAAAGTAAGGAATAGAGTGAGTTGGAAATAATTACCCGTCACTAAATCTGCGAGCATATAACCGGTAAATGCACCTAACCATCCCCCCAGATTACTCAGTTTGGGAAACCTTAAGAATATTGCTAACAATACTGCATTCGCAGGCCAAAAAATCGCTAAATAGCTTAATGGGCGGCTGAAAATACCGACTAAGCAGCAGCAAAAAATAACTGCAGCGACTATGACAAAAGCCATGCTGTGGCGTGTATTAAGCGGAGCAAGACTATTCGAATGCAGTTTCATTAGCTTATGTAAGCCTAAGTTAAATATGGGAGAATTCGTTTTTTTCGTATATTAAACGATAAAAAAGATTTTATATTATTTTATTGTAAATAGTGTGATTTGTTTGGCATTTAGCTGATTTGTAGTTTCGTTAACCGAGATTGATTTTTTGGATAAATAGGAAAAATGATTGTTATGAAAATGTGATAAACCGCGGATTTGTAAAAAAATGTGTTACTTTAAGAGCATGATTTATATGACTGATTAAATGTATGAAAATAGCATATCTTACAGTTTTACTCATGTTGAGTTCATCGTTGGTGATGGCGGCAGATAATAAGAATACAACTCAAAATTCAGAGGCTAAAAATCAAGTTGAAGCGGTGAATAGCTTTAGGGTGACAACACGTTCTGAATTGGTCGGCTTATGGGGTATGGAAATTCCGACCAATAAAAAGTGCGTTGAATATTATAATTTTAAGAGCAATAATGATGTTGTGATCAAAAGCGGTGAAGAGTGGTCATCTGGGGTATATGACTATCAACCTGCGCAAGATCCGAATGTGCAAATTCCAGCACTGATTTTACAAGTGAAATATGACAATAATCAGATGGATTGTTCGGGCAATATTCAAGATCAAACCGGCGAAATTTCACAGTACTTTGTAAAGTGGAAAAGTCCATCGGTTATTAATTTCTGTGCCAATGATCAGGCTCAGCAGTGTTTTGCGACATTGCGTCGAGTTTTGCCTTAAGCATGACTATAGATCTTTCTTATGAAAATAAAAAACCACTCATTTGAGTGGTTTTTTTGACGCTGAAGTTTTATTTCTCTTCATGTCCTTCGACTTTCTTTAATAGATGCTTTTCAAGATAGTGAATATCCATTGCTTGTTCGCAGAAATTTTTATCTTGAAGAATCAAATCTTTATGTAGCGGAATATTGGTTTTCACGCCAGTTAAGATAATCTCTTCTAGAGCTTGTTTCATGCGCGCAATAGAGGTTTCACGATCTTTACCATGCGCAATGAGTTTTGCAATCATTGAATCATAGTAGGGTGGGATGCTATATCCTTGATAGATATGAGAATCTAGTCGGATACCTGCGCCACCCGGTGCATAGAAATGATCGATTTTGCCCGGTGAAGGCATAAATGTAGATGGATCTTCCGCATTAATACGACATTCAATCGCATGACCTTTAAGTTGAATATCTTCTTGTTGAAGATCCAAACCTAAACCGGCAGCAATGCGTAATTGTTGCTCGATAATATCTACGCCAGTCACTTGCTCAGTAACAGGATGTTCTACTTGTACACGAGTATTCATTTCAATAAAGAAGAATTCACCTTCTTCAAATAAGAACTCGAATGTACCCGCACCACGGTATTGCATTAATTTACAAGCATTTACACATGCTTCAAGAATATGCGCACGTGCTTCTTCAGGTAAACCCGGTGCAGGTGCTTCTTCAAGCACTTTTTGATGGCGACGTTGCAATGAACAGTCACGATCATAAAGGTGAATCGCATGGCCATTACCATCTGCAAGAACTTGCACTTCGACATGGCGTGGCTTTTGAAGGAAACGTTCCATATAAACGGTGTCATCACCAAACCACATTTCCGCATCACGCTGAGCAGCTTGTACAGATTCCAGGAGTGTGTCTACACGTTCAACGATACGCATACCACGACCACCACCACCAGAAGCTGCTTTTACGATCAATGGGAAGCCAATTTCTTTGGCTTCTGCCAAAGCATTGTGAATCGTTACAGCATGGTCACAACCCGGAACAGTCGGTACGCCGGCTTTTTTCATCGCAATAATGGCAGAAACTTTGTTCCCCATTAAGCGAATGTGTTCAGGACGCGGACCGATAAAGATAAAACCTGAGTTTTCTACAATTTCAGCAAACTCAGCATTTTCAGATAAGAAACCATAACCTGGATGGATGGCATCTGCACCGGTGATTTCAGCCGCTGTAATAATGGCAGGGATATTAAGATAACTTTCGCTGCTGGCACCTGGTCCAATACACACTGCTTCGTCACAGAAGCGTAAATGCATTAGGTCTTTGTCGGCATCGGAATAAATCCCTACGGTTTTAATTCCTAAAGTTTTGCAAGCGCGGGTGATGCGGAGCGCAATCTCACCACGGTTTGCAATTAAAACTTTTTGCAACATTGTGATTCCCCGTGGTCTTAAGCGCGATAGCGGAATAATGGTTGACCGAATTGGATCACTTCGCCATTTTTAACCAAAATTTCTTCAATCACACCGCTTTGTGTTGCTTCAATTGGGTTCATGATTTTCATTGCTTCGATGATACCGAGTGTTTCACCAGCAGATACAGTTTGACCAACTTTAACAAATGGTGCTTCACCTGGATTTGGCGCAGCATAGAACACACCAACCATAGGAGACGGCTCAACAGCACCACGTGGTGAACGAGGTGCAGCAGGCGCAGCAGCAGGAGCAGCCATAGCAGGCGCAGCGGCAGCAACAACTGGATTGCGACGAGTTAGAGCGATAGATTGATCGCCTTCTTTAACTTCAATCGCCTGTAAGTCAGATTCAATCATCAAATCGATGAGTTTCTTGATTTTACGGATATCCATGAACAGTATTCCTAATTAAGATTGAGAAGTTGGTTGAATTTTTTCGATGGCGAAGTCTAGTGCTGCGGCATAACCTTTTGCACCTAAACCACAAATAACGCCAACGGCTTTATCAGATAGATAGGAGTGATGTCTAAATGCTTCGCGAGCGTGGACATTTGATAGATGTACTTCGATAAACGGAATGGCTACACCAAGAAGGGCATCACGCACAGCAACCGAAGTATGTGTTAGGGCTGCTGGGTTAATAATGATGAATTGAACGCCTTCTTGTTGTGCTTGATGAATTCGGTCGACGACAGCGCCTTCCCAATTACTTTGGAAAGTGTCGAGAGAAATGGAAGCGTTTTGAGCCTGTGAAATCAGTTTTTGGTTGATATCTTCGAGTGTTAGATAGCCATAAACTTCGGGTTCACGTTTTCCCAGTAAGTTGAGATTCGGTCCATGAATGACCAAAATGGTCGAGCTCATTCAGCCTGCTCCAATAAAAAGTTGCAAATTTACTTTGCAAGATACCTGCAAAGTTTGCTCATTATGGCATAAAATTCCACATTTTTTTTATAATTTCTTTGAATTGACGTGAAAAGCATGTGCCGAGAATGGGCTATATAATGCGAACTTTGCAGAGAATTGGCAATGTTAAAAGATTACATTTTTTATCATTATATTGTAGGGCATCATTTTAAACCCAATTGGCTAAAACTGTTGATATCTTTTGTGTAAACTTGCTTTATCGTGGTGCGTACGTTTAGCAATAACCAGTACAAATGATCTGAAAGGTGAGATGGCCTGTACATTTGTCTTATAGATCGTCAGTTGAACTGCCTACGCATGCATAGTCGTAAAGATGGTATTTATACAGCGACTTAAAAAATTCTAAGGTTTAACTTATTTCACGCGTAAAGGAATCTAAATTGTTCTCAGTTTTCAATCGAGTTATTTGAAAGAATAAATCAGGTTTGTGTGCTAAGTATATAAAAATTAAAAGATAGTTACTTTTTCTATGGTTTATAAAGCATATTTCTAGGCCAATAAAAGGTTTTCATAAATGATAGGGCTCACGCTAGATATTTTGTTTGCCTCAGTGAATTGAATATTCTGTGGGAGCATTTCCTTATAAGTAGGCAGCTTTAGATAAGCTGAGCATCTATTGCCTAGCTACGTCATACTTTATAGTCCTATATATAAGCGTATTAACCATCCTGTGTATTTTCTAGTCAGTGTTTTGAATGTATGAAGCGTGCAAGGCATTGACGATTTCTTTCATAAATCATGTAAGTTTGGAAAATCGGGCATTTGTCTAAATTTGTACAGGTATTGGCAAAAGTTAAATCTGTGGTGATAAAGAAGTTTGCTGTTTGCATGCTGATTCTATTTTTTATTCGTCTATTTCTATGTTTTAGCGGTATATGTGTTGAATAAGTTTCCTTTCTTCTTGTTTATACTTTTAGGTGGAATCTACCGCATTGAGTCTTTTCTATAAATGAATTGATAAAACAAGGCTCGAATGCTTTCGCACGGAAAAAATTTATCTATATAAGTGTAATTCACGGTAGAATGCCCGAAACCTATATGGCCTGAGAACAAACATGGCAAAACATACGCAAAATTCATCACCTTTGGCAGAACTGATTGCAGAACAAAAACTTTTATGTGAAGAAGTGGGTTCTGCATATGTAGAAGTGCAGGGCGATGATGTAATTGCTGTGGCTGTCCATACCTTAAATAAAGATCCAATAGTTGGTATTCGTAAGCCTGCAGAAGGTGATGAAAATGTCAGTTGGTATATTTATGGCGGCGAGCTTGAAGGCGCAGATAATTTTGAAACAATGACTGTGCGTAAACTGCAAGATGTTGTGCCTGAAGTGCTACCGTATTTAGCTTTGGATGTAGGCTATCGTTTTATGATCGATGCTGATGATTATGAAGATGTCTGGAAAGAAGGTGATGAGGCTTAATTTATGCATTCTCCATTGATGTATAAACTTTATGTCCTTATTTTCTCTGTGTTTACTGCTTCTGTAGCATATGCAAATGTGAATGAAGCGGTTACTCCACAACTGACCCAAGCTGAATATAATGCTCAGATACAAGCATATACTGAGCAAATTAATTCAACCAAAGCCATTTTAGATGACCCTGTATCTACAGCAACGGGTCAGCAGCAAACTCAAGCTTTTTGTTTAAGATTGAATGCATATCGGCAGATTTTAGAAATATCTCAGCAAAACTCAGCTCTTGAAATGGCCAATCTAATGCAAGTGGCTTCACAACATTATTTACTACAACAGCAACAGAGTATGCAGTCATTTGGCTTAAACGAAAGTGCATTTTGTTCGAGTCCTACAAAATAATTTAGGTTTAAATTTCTCTTCTAAAACTTTTGGGCTCTAGTCTAACTTTCTTTCATTTTGTTCTATTTTTCATAATTCGAAATGGTCTAATATTTCAAAATTATTACAGCATTATTCACTATAGGTGCAGTTTCTAATAATCTTAGAAGTTGAAAATGTAGATTGTCAGAAAATGATATGAAATATGCTTAAAATGATAAGTCCATCACATTATTATGATCAAGTTAGAACGATTTATATGCAACAAACATCCCTGGTCCTGTTGCATAGATCAGTACTAATACATCAACTTGTTGATGTCGTTCTCTTTTGGCCACTGAATAAGTGGCTTTTTTTTGTGAAAAATTAAATGCTTAATTGGGTGATAAATCCAATGTAGGTAACTTTTACATAATTCTTGATTTACTATCCACACACATTGACTCATATACGACATTCTTTTCGAGCAATACAATTAAATGATTTAAGCACTTTGAATTATTATCAATTTCTTCTCAGGATGACTGATGGATAAATAGACAAATATTGCGAGTATGATAAGATGATTGGACACATTATTTTTGATGTTTGAGGAGTTGTTTCCATGACAGCTTATACTTCAGTAATGAAAGCAAGCAAATATGAGGACGATATGATCCCGAGCCTTGCTATACATGCATTTCGCCATGCTTTTGAACAAGCAAGTGCGTCATCCACTGTGGTTTATGTAAAAGGTCTACAACTGGTTCAACGTCTGCAAAATGGTCAAGAAGTACAATTAAAAGATGTATCAGCCGACTTTGTACAAGTGGATGATCTACCTAAAATTTTAAAACGTAAAAAGAAAACAGAGGAATTTGTTTAATACATGCCTCCACAACCTCGCATTAGAATGTTCGCGGGTCCAAATGGTTCAGGTAAAAGCACAGTTAAAGAATATTTATTGCCCCATCATATTGGGGCATATTTAAATGCGGATGAACTCGAAGCTCAACTGAAACATTCACACCGGCTCAATTTGTTGGATTACCATCCCGCTTTAAAATCAGAAGAATTAATTGACTTTCTCGATACGAAAAAACGTCCCGCGAATGGAGAATTTATTCCGCTATTAGCACGAAAACCTCAGATATTAGATCCGTGGAAAATAGAATTTCATCCAGATCAGATTGATTCATACCTTTGTGCAAGAATTATCGATTACATCCGTTTGCAGTTTCTAGAACTAAAAATTAGTTTTACCTTTGAAACGGTGATGTCCCATATTTCCAAGGTGGAATTTCTACGCGAAGCAAAAAGAAAAGGCTTTAAAACCTATCTATATTATGTTTCCACTATTGATCCTGTTATCAATATTTCACGTGTTCAGTACCGAGTAAAAACAGGTGGGCATGGTGTGCCAGAACAAAAAATTCGCGAACGTTATTATCGAAGTATGGATCTGTTAATGCAGGCGGTAGAAGCAACGGACCGAAGTTATTTATTTGATAACTCTGCCGATGGACAGCATGCTTCTTTCATTGCGGAAATTGAACAAGCTGAAATTTTAAAGATGAATTCAGGTATTCAGCGTTTACCGTGGTGGTTTGTGGATAAGGTGCTTAAAGAGTTTGAGCCAAATTAATATCAACTGAACGTAATATAAAACAAAATAACAGGATAACCCTATGCAAAATAACGACTATAAATTACAACAACATGCAAACTCATCTCCATTAGATCAAACTCATCTTGATCAAGCCATTGAGCAGCAAGCTGAACAAGAACAGCAAAAAAATAGCACATCATCTGATCCGTTGTCTTCTGTAGATTTGACTGACTTAGCTGAAATTGGTTCGAACATTATAGAATTGGGTTCAGATGCTTTCACGTGGGTGAGCGATGCACTCAGTGATATCAGTATTGATCTATAAACTATCTATTATTTCAATTAACTTCATAATAAACAGCCTTTATTGAAAAATCTCCGAGGATATATTTCGTGATTTTTCAAGTTTATAAATTAATTCTAAATAAATTAATTAAACACTCTTGAAACGTTAAATTTTTCAATCAGGAAAAGGCAAGTCAGAACGAATATTTAGACTGTAGCGCTTGCATCTTTTTCAAAATAACATATTATAAAAACATATAATGTTTTTTTAAGACTGATGAATATGCATCCCTTTCTAACCGCTTTTCTCGGTGGGACCTTATTGGGCCTGGCCGCAGTTGGCTACCTATACGTACATGGTCGAATCGCAGGTATCAGTGGTTTAATTGCGCAAACGTTGAATATCCAAACGATTTTAAAAACACCTGCGATCTGGTTTTTAGCAGGACTTTTTATTGTGCCTTTTATCTACGGGCAATTGACCTCTGTGACAATTGAACTGGATGCAAGTCCATGGATGATGATCATTGCCGGTGTATTGGTTGGATTCGGAACGCGATTAGGTTCAGGTTGTACAAGCGGTCATGGCATTTGCGGTATTAGTCGTCTTTCTAAGCGTTCATTCGTTGCAACTGCTAGTTTTATGTTGGCTGGGATTATCACAGTTTATGTAATGAGACATGTAATCGGAGCTTAATGATGAAAAATATATTGGCTTTTATTTTTGGTGGAATTTTCTCATTAGGTTTAATGATTTCGGGCATGTCTAATCCAGAAAAGGTCTTAAGTTTCCTTGATATAACAGGGCAGTGGGATGCGAGTTTAGCTTTTGTGATGGTGGGAGCCATTGCAGTTGCATTTATTCCATTTCAAATGGCCGTTCGTCAATCAAAACCGACAACCTTTGATGGGACGGCGATTGAATTACCGAGTAATAATCAAATTGATGCAAAACTCGTCATGGGGAGTGTTATCTTTGGAATAGGTTGGGGCATTGCTGGGATTTGTCCTGCGCCAGCCTTTACTTTGATCGGGCTTGGTTATTATCAAGCGATCTATTTCGTTGTAGCGATGTTTGCGGGCGTCTATATACATCGTAAATTTTCGGGAGCAAATTAATGTCAAATCGTGCACAGGTACAACATTTTTTTGATGAAAATACCAATACATTCAGTTATGTGGTAGCCGATCCGCAAACAAACCGATGTGCGATTATAGACAGTGTATTGGATTATGATGCTGCTTCTGCAACTACTCAAACGAAGCATGCAGATTTGATTATTCATTATATTCAAGAAAATAGCCTAAGCGTAGAATGGATTTTAGAAACGCATGTGCACGCAGATCACTTAACCGCATCTCAATATTTAAAACAGGTTCTTGGTGGTAAAATTGCGATGAGCCATAACATCAAGATTGTGCAGGAAACATTCAGCGCCATTTATAATTTTGATGTGAAATATTTTAATTCACATCAGTCTTTTGATTATTTATTTGCAGATCATGAGGCATTTAAAATCGGTGAGTTAAAGGCCTATAACATTCCAACGCCTGGACATACACCTGCTTGTCTGAGCTATGTGGTTGGTGATGATGCTGTGTTTGTCGGTGATACCTTATTTATGCCTGATTATGGCACAGCACGCTGTGATTTTCCCAAGGGCAGTGCAGCAGTATTATTCGATTCAGTACAAAAGATTTATCAGTTAGCACCTGAAATGCGTTTGTTTTTATGCCATGACTATTTACCAGAAAATCGGTCAGAATACTGCTGTGAAAGCAGTGTACATGCGCAAAAACAGCAGAATATTCATATCCACGTTGGTACGAAAAAAGAAGATTTTGTCACAATGCGAACTCAGCGTGATGCAAATTTGGCTATGCCAAAACTGATTTTACCTGCAATACAAATCAATATGGATGCAGGTAAATTTCCAAAACCAGAAGGGAATGGTATTCGCTATTTAAAAATTCCTTTTAATCACTTTAAATCTGCAAATTAAAGACAAAAATCCTTTAGGTTGAATGTAGCTCGCTATTTCATTTTATTAAATAGCCTAAGCAAATTAAATAGTTGTTACATAAAATAGCCTAAGTGTGATTAATAAATTTTAACGGTCATTTGATTTCATTCCATCAACTAGGCATCATAATGCCAATTTAACATAGTATTCAGAAATGATCCTAAATTACGAATATCATCAAAAATTAGAAGGCGAAACGCATCCACTAGTCTTTATTCACGGTTTATTTGGCAGCCTGAGCAACTTAGGGATGCTTGCCAGAGCTTTTCAAAATTCACATTCAGTGATTCAGCTCGATTTACGAAATCATGGTAAATCACCTCAAAGTACAGAAATGAATTATCGTGAAATGGCAAACGATGTACTTGAGACATTAGATGTAATTGGCATCGATAAGTTTTCAGTGATTGGCCATTCCATGGGAGGAAAGGTCGCAATGCAATTGGCTTTAATCTCAGAGCGGGTAGTGCAACTTGTTGTACTGGATATCGCGCCCTTTGCATATCAAGAACGTCATCATGATGAAATATTTAAAGCTTTGATCGCTGTACAAAATGCACAAATTCAATCTAGACAACAAGCGGTTGAAATTATGCGTGAGTATATTCATTTCGATATGGTGATACAGTTTCTGCTCAAGTCTTTTAGCAAAGGACAATGGTTGTTTAATGTAGATGCGTTGTATAAACAATATGACCAGATTATTGGTTGGGAAAATATTGAAAATACTTGGCAACAGCCTGTATTGTTCATCAAAGGTGGAGAGTCACCTTATATTTCAAAAGTGGAACATACCAATACGATAGAACAACAATTTCCAAATGCGAAAATTGTAGAGATAGAAGGCGCAGGCCATTGGTTACATGCAGAAAAAACAACTGAAGCAATAGAGCAAATACAAAATTATCTAGAATAATACAATGTGCCTTCAATTATATTTTGAAGGCACAACATCGAAATATTACTCAATTGAAATATTATTGGCTTGAAGCTGACCTTCAGAGGTGAGTAGTGCCGCCATCTCTGCAGTTTTTTTCAGGCCTGGCATACGATATTCTGTATGGCCATAATCTTGAATGGATTTCCAGCGTCCGCCCCATGTTAAACCGACAGACTCAGCGGCTTGACCGTAAAGTTGATAACCACGCATAGCCCAAGGGTCTCGTTCAGTAATGACCACTTTTCCATTGCGTTTAAAGGCGACATCGGCTGCTAAACCAAACTGATGATAACTTTGGAAGCCACGGGCACGAGTGGTATTTTTATTGGTGGCTAAATTATTTTGACGTTCTGGACTACGATAACCTTCAAGCAAAATCATTTCATAGCCATGTTGTTCACGCATGATTTTGAACACCATCAATAAACGCTGCTTATAACGAGGGTTCATTTTATGCCATTTACGATCTGCTGAAGGCACATCCGTAGAGTATGAATGCGTATGGATATCTTGAACTTCTGGATTAAAGCTTGAGGCCATAACAGATGGCTGCTCAATCATTGCAGCTTCTTCTGCAATTGCTTCTTGAACAAGATATTCTTCGACTTCAGGAGGTGCATCTAAAACTTGCCCATCGAGCATCGAGTAAATTTGAGGATCGACTTTGCGTAAATAATCTGCTTCTACTTTACTTGCAGTAATCGGGCGAGTAAAAGCAAATAATAAAATACTGGCAAACAGTAAAAAGCCTGCAAATAAAATCCACCATTGTTGTAAATGCCAGTGTGATTGAATCTGTTGTGGTGCTGCAGCATAGTTCAGTTCATAAGCAAAATTTTTGGCGTGTTGAATTCTTTTTTTACTTTGTGGAATGATTTGAAAGAAAAAATCTTGAACTTTAATTCTTAGCTCATAAGAAAAGCAAAGCACTGTCACCAGTGCTAAGACAAAGAAACAACTAACCAAAAAAATGATCATGGAGAAACTGTAGCGCTCACAGTCGCATTGGCAGTGCTTGTTGCAGCAACCACTTTTGGACGTTTGGTTTCAGAAATTTGCGTTCCGCCCATCGGTTCTTCGAAGTGCTCATCTTCTTTCACTACTTTCGTAGATGGATCTGTAGGCTTGGTCACCTTGGCCGTTGTTGGCGAAGCTTTTGGTTTCGCTATAGTATTTGGAATATGTGATTTAACGGTTGTTGTAGCAGCTACAACAGGGCGCTGCGGTTGGGTAATTTCAAAAGGTGAACGGTTATTCGCCACAGCTTGAACAGGCTGAGTTGCCTTAGCCGTGTTACCATGATTGAAAGCAGTAGCTAAATCATTCGAATATAAGTCATTATCCGGATCTTTTTCTTCAGTTGCATGAACGGTTTGCTGCGCTTTTTCAGCTGAAGCTTGCTCATTTTCGTTTTGACGAGGTACAGCGGATGCCTCAGTTTCAGCTTTATCTTCAGTTGGGGAAGAAGTAGTCATTTCTGCATTTGTAGGCTGATCGTCAGAATTTAGATAAAAATATCCCAGGCCAACAACAATAATCACCGCTGCACCAACAAGAAAGCCGATAGCAGCATGAGCTAAAGGCGGTAAATTATTTTTTTGAGTCGACTGTAAAATTCTAACGTTATTCGATTTTTCGTTTGCCATGGTGTCTAAGTCTTATGGTAAATGAATGGTGATATAAGCCTGTTCCGATGGGGCAGTTATGACGTTTTGATATTGTGATAACGCCTGATTATTTTGGCTAGATAACATATATCTCAGTCCACCAAATGCTAATACAGCAAACAAAGCCCAAAAGATAATGATCCAAAAAAATGGTAATTCACGGTGAATAATGTTTTTAATTTGATCCGGTAATGCCGCGAAAGGCGAAAACGCCTTTTTACCTTTCATATAATCAATTTCATCGCCGACACGTGCAACGAGTGAATTGAGCATTTCAATCGATTCAAGGCGGTATTTACCATGAAAACCAAGGAGCATGCAGTAATGATAAACTTCAAGTGCAGCTAATCGATCTTTATTTTTAGAACGAATTTGCTCTAAATTTTCAAAAAAACGATAACCAGCTAGCTGAGAACCAAAAAGACTTAATTGCAGTGGATTCATCATCCAATTGTTTTGTAAATCAAAAAAGCGAGCATCTTGTTGGGTGACAATGGTTTCATCCAGTAAAGCGCAATAAGCATATTTTGCGTCCGTGATATCTTCATTGCTGAATTGAAGCTTACGAGCTTGGCTTTCAAATCGGTTTAATAGATCCATAATTTTTGTCCTGAAGCTTTCAGGGCTTGATGGAACATATTGATTTTTGAGTAAGAAAACAATGTAAAAACCATCATGCAGTAGATCAACTAAATTAGTTGAACTGTTGATTTTCGGTTCAGCACTTGGTTTTGAAGAGCCTAATCCAATTTGACCGTCGTCAAAAAGTGAAGGGGCATTATTTGAAATATTCATGATTGCTCCTTAACCATTCATCACTGCAATAAGTTCAATCGAGATATCTTGGAAACCAGCTGGTATGTAAACGCAGATCGATTCAGAATCAAGCATACGCTGATACAAATCATTATTTGGCTCAACTTCAAAATAACTCACACCTGAACGAACTGGAATTGCTGTTGGCACTTGCATCATATGTTGCAATGGAACAGCAGGTAATGCCGCCATGACTCGCTGTTCAACATCGACAGTATTGCCGACTTTAAAGCGCAGCGGTACATAAGAAATAATGTCATGTGTAGGCATCACGCTACTTGAAACAGCTAAATACAGGCGAGAATCACGAGTAATTTTGTCACTTTCAAGACTGCCGACCCAGTAAGATTGACGGGTTTCTTTCAAGTTAATACTGATATATCGATTTGAAATAATCGTATCGAGCAACTCACGTAAAATCACATCTAATTGAGCAAAACTTTCTTGCAAATTATGATGTTGATACTGCGGAAGCTGATCTACTTCGTAAGCTGTCGAGAAGGTGAGCAAGGAACCTGTCAGACGCAATAATTCAAAATACAAACGTTCAGGATGAATCAGTGGATATTGCAATAAATGGTTCAGGGTCGCATGCGCAGTATTTAGCGCATTAACCAACCAAAATGACACGATATCACCTGAACGGAATTCAATTAACTTTTGTTCGTTTTCACGATTATTCGATTGAATGGTTTTAATTTTAGCTTTGATAATATTGAGCGTTCGTTTAAGCCCAGTAATCAGCGAATCACACGAACTAATATGTAATATTGGTGGGATAAATTGATAATCTAAAACAAAATTACCAGAGCTTTGGCGCTTGATGCGGCCTATTGGCATATAAAGAAAACCATCAAGATTGTGCTGTGGTTCTTGGCCTAATTCAAAGATTTTGAACTCTGCACGGCGGCGTAATAAGGTAATTTCAGCAGCCGTTGCATCTGTAAACAAATCATGAGTTTCAGTCAAATGTGAATGATAGCGACTCGATTGGGTATTTTCTTCAAAATTGACGTTTCGTTTATTCGGTTGAACGATCGGTAATGCTAAATAAATTTGCATTTCACCGCGTAAATTTAATGAATCAAGTAGTACAGGCTCAGGTAATAAGTCTTGTGCAGGTGCTTGATAAATCTCGCCATCTTGCCAAATCATTTCAACTTTATTCAAAGCTAATGTGTTGGTACTGAGTTGCGATTCATCAAAAATTAAACTTTGAATACCATAAGCGAACGGTATCGTTGCGCGAACCGTATGGTTTAAACGCTGTTCATGATAAGCATCTTGTAATTGAAAGTGTTGTGGGCGTAAAAATAATCCTTCACCCCATAAAATTTTTTCTGCTTTAAACATTGTTTTTACCAGTCGCTATTCGATTCATTACTTTGTTGCTGAACACCTAACATTTCTTGTACAGCTTCAAGAGGGTTTTCATCCTTAATCACATGAGTTAACCATTCATGCAGTGGCATTTGTGACCATTTAATGGTTTTTTGCAGCATATAACTGACAGGGCTATGCGGCTCATTCACTTGGAAATAGTCCGCAATATCTTGCAAGACTTTCATGGCTTGTTCACGGTTTTCAAGATGATTTTGCACTTGAGGTTTAAATTGCTGTGTATGCTGTTGTTGTATTATTTGCATATCATTCTGCACGGAAGTTACAGTGGAAAGTGTTTGGCTTTCAATTGGAGAATTTGATTGAACCTGTTCAGCGCTCGATGAATTGATAAAAGCATCTGCTTTATAGATTTTTTTCAAGCTCAAGTGAATCATATCGATTTGAGAGTCAATGCCAGCAAAGCTTGGCGCATCTAAACCCATCAAATCATCAAGAGTCGTTTTTAAGTTTTCCCAATGGTTTAAAATATCTAAAAACTGTTGGTAATACTGGTATTGAATTGATTTTGACGTATTGAACAAGGCATGTTCAAACTGTTCCATACCATTAAAAGACTCTTCTAGATCATCATCTTCATGGTTGGATTTACGTCTTTGGTTTTGAACATGAAGTAGTCGATCATAGTCGGATAGGGAATAAGCTGCCGCGCCATGAACGATTGAAACTGATTTAATTAATGTTGGGATTTGATTAATTATCCCTTGTAATAAACCTAGACGTTGATCAAGGTCATCATCTTCAATTTCAGGATGAAGCTGCAGCCAAAAGTCTTGCAAACTTTTTTGTGTAAGTTCAATCCCTTTGGCAATCCCTTCAAAACCATGAATGTGAGTCCACGCTTCAAGCAACCAACCATATAAGCGAATATCTTTAGTTTGTTCGCGAAGTAGATCTGACGATTTTTGGTGCACAAAGCCCCAATCTGCTTGTTTCGGTTCTGCGATCCAGTCGCCTTGATCCAAGAGTGGGTCATCTTGTGTTTTAGCTTTTTTAATTGCATGAAAATCATTGGAAAATGAAAAATCACTACCGCAAGGTAAATCATCCGTAATCGGTTGCAATAAAGCGTCGAGCTCTAAACTCATATTCTACATCGTTCCTAGCTTATGCTTCTAAGGTTTTAGTCTTTTTGCTGCTGCGTTTTTTCGCAGGTTTACTTTTAGGATCTAAAACATAAATAATTTCATCGTCTTTGACATCGATTTCAATGACTGATGGAATCTTTTGCTCGCTCATTGCCATGAGTAATTCAGTGGCTAAAGCAGGCAAGACCGTCGCATTTAAAATGTTATCGACATTACGCGCACCACTATCGACCTCAGTACAGCGACTTAATAATAATTCGACTAAATCATCGGTATAACGTGTTTGCGTACCATATTGTTTTTCAATACGCGCGGTGATTTTGCCTAATTTATGCTGAATAATGCGTACGAGCAGATCATCGTGCAATGGGAAATACGGCACGATACGCATACGACCTAAAAATGCCGGCTTAAATTGTTTATATAAAGCTGGTTTTAATACATCTAAAAGTTCTTCTGCTGACGGCCATTCTTCTACTGGCTGATTTAAACAGGCCTGCATAATGGCGCTTGAGCCTGCATTTGAAGTCAATAAGATCGTAGTATTTTTAAAATCAATGACACGACCTTCGCCATCTTCCAGAGTCCCTTTATCGAATACTTGGTAGAATAGCTCTTGAACATCGCTGTGTGCTTTTTCAATCTCATCGAGTAAAACCACACTATATGGGTTACGGCGAACTGCTTCGGTTAATACGCCGCCTTGGCCATAACCGACATAGCCCGGAGGAGCGCCTTTTAAAGACGAGACGGTATGTGCTTCTTGATACTCAGACATGTTAATGGTGATTAAATGTGACTCACCACCATATAACTCGTTTGCTAACGCAAGTGCAGTTTCGGTTTTACCCACACCACTTGGGCCAACCAGCATGAAAACGCCTTGAGGTTTATTTGGATCTTCCAATTTTGCCTTAGAGGTTTTAATACCTTGTACCAGTTGATGCAGTGCATAATCTTGACCCATCACACGTTGTTCTAACTGTGCTTCAAGCTTCAAAATTTGCTGAATTTCATCATTAACCATTTTCCCAACAGGGATACCGGTCCAGTCTGAAATGATTTCATTAATAATTTGTGCATTCACACGCTCAAAAACAAGCGGCGTTTGACCTTGTAAAGTTGCCAGTTGGTTACGAATATTGCTTAAAGTTTCAATATTTTCTGGTTTTTGCTCGGACTCTTGTTCAAGCGTTTTAATCTGTTGAACGAATTCGAGTTCTTTTTTCCACTGCGTTTCTGTCGACTGAATTTCTTGTTCAAGCGCGGATATTTGTGTTTTTACACTTTCAATGCGTTCGTGGTGAATAGGAATATTCTTATGTTCATTTTCAAGAATCGCCAATTCAAGCTTCAAATTATGTAATTGAGCATGAAGTTGATCCAATTTTACAGGTTGTGCATTTTGCGTTAACGCAACACGCGCAGAAGCCGTATCTAAGACACTAATCGCTTTATCAGGCAATTGACGGCCAGTGATATAACGGTGTGATGCATGGACTGCAGTAACGATAGCTTCATCGTCAATTTGTAAATTGAAATGTTTTGCCATCACGGGAATCATGGCACGCAGCATATCGATTGCGACTTCTTCAGTCGGTTCTTCAACCTGAATTAATTGGAAGCGTCGGCTTAATGCGGCATCTTTTTCAAAATACTGCTTATATTCAGCCCATGTGGTTGCGGCAATGGTTCTTAACTCACCACGTGCAAGCGCCGGTTTTAACAGGTTTGCTGCATCATTTTGACCTGCTTGACCACCCGCACCAATCAACGTGTGTGCTTCATCAATAAATAAAATGATTGGATGTGCAGAGGCTTGAACTTCATGAATAACTTGTTTTAAGCGATTTTCGAATTCACCTTTAACACTGGCGCCCGCTTGTAGTAAGCCCATATCTAAAGTATGAATGCTGACGTTTTTTAAAGCATCTGGAACTTGGTTGGTTGCGATTTTTAATGCCAGACCTTCAACAACGGCCGTTTTACCAACACCAGGCTCACCCGTTAAAATCGGATTGTTTTGACGACGACGCATCAAAATATCGAGCATTAAGCGGATTTCAAACTCACGACCAATCACAGGATCAATGCCACCATTTTTAGCTTTTTCAGTAAGATTAATGGTGTATTGGTCTAGAGCATGTGTTTTAACTGGCGTAGTTGCATTCGTTTGTGCTGCTGATTTTTCATCAAGTGTTGCAGTTGCTAAATCTTCATTTTCAATGCTTTTTAGGCAAAGATCTAAAAATTTATGTTTAATCGTATCGATAGGTAATAAATCGAAAAGAGAAGAAGCTCTTGCTGCAATTTGGTATAAATCTGGCGCGGTAAGGAGCGCAACAAGTAAATGACCACTACGAATTTGTGGATCTTGTTCAGCAGATGCTAATAACCAAGCTTGTTCAAGTAAGCGCACAATGGATTGGGCAAAAATAGGAGTGCGCGTATTTCCTTTTGGAAGTTGAGCAATACTTTCTTTGAGGTCATCTGCCAAACCATCTGCAGAAACTTTGTATTTTTCTAAGAGTATTTGAAGGTCATTTTTATTGTTATAGGTTAATAATTCGAGTAAAAAATGTTCAATTTCGATTTCATAATTTTGCTGTGAAATACATGTATTGGCTGACTTTTCGAGTGAAATGCGGGCGTGAGGTGAAAGTTTAGTAATTAAAACTTTTAAATTATTCATAAATAACTCATCAAATTTAGAATTCACAGTACGAAATTTTACAAGTTTGACTGTGATCTCTTTTTTCTTGCTATAAAAATAAAAACTTTAAAATCAACACCTTATATATTATTAGTGTCTTGCTTTAGGCGATATAATACAGACTAAATAAAAAAAGGAAAAAGATTTTTTTATAAAATGAAACAAAAAAAAACAAATAGTCGACAAACTTTGAAGTATTTGGCATATTTTTGTATTGACTCTATGTGCTTATTTTTTGTTAAATCTGCAGCATATTTTTAATTTTGATAAATGAAGAGAAAACCCACGGGAAAATAAGTGGTGATTTCTCCACATAAATTAAGTTTTAGCACGTAGAAATACAGAGGCAATTTTGAATAAATTTAGTGTTTTATTACCTATAATTTTAGCAGCCAGTTTAACACAAACCGTTTTTGCAAAAGATAAAGCGGCATCTGTGAAAAAATCCTGTTTAAAGAATTATCCACTGGCAGTAGGTGATACAGATCCAGAGATTATTGGTTTTTATAATCAGTTATGTGACAAAAAAAATAAGAAAAATGAGAACTTAAAAAATGAAATTTTTGTAGATATTGCCAAAAAATATCAAGCTAATGGTTACAATTTGAAAGCATTGCAAGCGGTCAATCTGCTGCGAGAAAAGAACTATCAGTCGCCTGAACTTACTGATGTCACTTTTTTAGCAGGTATCGCTATTTCTTATAATGCGCTGAATCATATGCGGAGTAATGAAAATCGTACTCTAGATGAACAGACCTATTCTCCTGCCAAAGTGTTGTCGGATAATATTCGTTATATTCAGCCGACGATTGATAAATCTACGTCTGCTGCAGCAGATGTTCGTGAAAAAAGTGCTGAATCTACGAGCAATGTGAAATCTAAACAGACGATATCTACTAAAAAACGAACCAATACAGCGTCTACCAAGCCTAAACAAACGACTACAGCAGCAAGTAAAAAGAAAACCACCACGACAGCAAAACCGCAGACTACAGCGAAAAAACCTGCTGCTAGTGGTTCACCTTTCGATACATTGAAAAATAAATAACAAGGAAAAGCACTCATGGCAAAACGTGAAAGTGTACAGAAAAAACTTCAACGAATTCGTCCTCCTCGTGTTCAATTGACTTACGATGTTGAAGTTGGCGACGGTAAAGAAATTAAAGAATTACCATTCGTTGTAGGGGTGTTAGGTGATTTCTCTGCGGCATCTGAAGTAGAGAAAACCAAACTAAAAGACAAGAAATTCATTAATGTTGATTTAGATAATATTGATGAAGTCATGGAGTCTTTAGCGCCACGTGCTAATTTTCAAGTTGAAAATACCTTGACTGAAGACGGTGGAAAAATGTCGGTAGATCTTACATTTAAGAGCATGGCCGATTTTACTCCTGAGCAAGTTGTACAACAGGTTGATCCACTACAAAAGTTAGTTGCTGCGCGTGAGCGTCTGTCTGACTTGCGTAATAAAATTTCAAATAATGAACGCTTAGAAGATTTATTGGATGAAGTGTTACATAACACTGATCAAATTCGTAAGTTGAGTGTGGAGGCAGAAAATGAGTAATTTTAATTCTGCAACTGCTGCAAACCTTGAAGCAACTGAAGAATATTCGCTTTTAGATTCAATTGTTGAACAAAGTCGTATTGCGCGTACAGATCAAGAACATGATCGTGCAAAAAGTCTGATCGGTGAACTTGCCAAAGAAGTCATGGCAGGTACCATCACCGTTTCGGACAATATGACTTTATCGATTGATAAGCGTATTGCTGAAATTGATGCGTTGATTTCATCTCAGTTAAGTAAAATCATGCACCATGCTGAATTTCAAAAAATTGAATCGACATGGCGTGGTTTGTATTATTTCTGCCAAGAAACACCTTCAAACTCTTTAACAAAAATTCGTATGTTAAATACGACGAAAAAAGAGCTGATTAAAGATTTCCAAGGTGCGACCGATTTTGACCAAAGCACATTGTTCAAAAAAATCTATGAAGAAGAATATGGATCATTCGGTGGTGCACCTTATGCAACACTGATTGGTGATTTTGAGTTTGACCGTACACCTTCTGATATGTATTTGCTTGAGCAAATTTCACATGTCGCGGCGGCTGCACACGCACCGTTTATTTCGGCTGCAAGCCCAAATATGTTGGGTCTAGAATCCTTTACAGATATTGATCGTCCGCGTGATGTATCTAAAATCTTTGAAACAGCAGAATATGTACAATGGCGTTCATTCCGTGAAAGTGACGATGCACGTTATGTTGCGTTGACAATGCCACGTGTATTGGGTCGTTTGCCATATGATCCAAAAGAAGGTATTTCCACTGAAGGCTTTAACTTCGTTGAAGAAGTTTCCGGCGAAAACCACAATGAATATTTATGGATGAACGCGGCTTATGCTTTTGGTACACGTTTAACCAATGCTTTTGATATGCATGGCTGGTGTGCTGCGATTCGTGGTGTAGAAGGTGGTGGTTTAGTTGAAGGCTTGCCTGTCCATACGTTCAAAACCAATGATGGCGAAGTGGTCTTTAAATGCCCAACTGAAATTGCCATTACTGACCGTCGTGAAAAAGAACTGAGTGACCTTGGTTTTATTCCGTTGGTACACTGCAAAAATACGGATTATGCAGCATTTTTCGGTGCGCAATCGACGCAAAAACCTAAAAAATATGACAGCGATACAGCTAATGCAAACTCTGCATTGTCTAGCCAGATCCAATACATCATGGCAGTTTCACGTATTGCACATTATTTAAAAGCAATGATGCGTGACAAAGTAGGTAGTTTTGCATCAGCAGGTAATGTTGAGACCTTCTTAAATGAGTGGTTATCGCAATATGTATTACTTGATGATGGTGCATCTCAAGAAGCTAAAGCTCAGTATCCATTGCGTGAAGCTTCTGTAAAAGTTGTAGAAAATCCAGCTTTGCCTGGTCACTACAAATCTGTGGTTTTCTTAAGACCACATTTCCAGTTGGATGAGTTGTCTGTTTCATTACGACTTGTGACCGAGTTACCTCAGTCCTCAAATTAATTTGGGCCAACACTATAATAACTTTAAATAAATAGGTATTCAGAACAATGAAAGATATATACATTGAATTTCGTGGTAAGTACAAAGTAGACGGCGAATCTCGTGATGCAGATCACAAGAATTGGTTGGAAGTAAACTCTTGGACACATAATATCCGTCAGCCGAAATCTGCGACATCTTCAAGTGTGGGTGGTCACACCGCAGAACGTGTAGAACATTCTGACATGGTTTTTGTTAAAGATTTAGATGCGACAAGCCCTAAACTTTGGGAAGCATGTTCAGCAGGTTATACATTTGATGAAGTTCAAATTGATTTTTACCGTGCGAATGGCGACAAACGCATTAAATATCTTCAAATCAAACTGAAACATGTGTTGGTTTCTAGCGTGACACCGACTGTAAATGATGAAGGTGTTCCACACGAATCATTTGGTTTGAAATATGCTGCAGTAGAGTGGACATATAACCAACAAGATATTAACGGTACTGCGAAAGGTGCTGTTACTAAGAAGTGGTCATTATCTAACAACACTGCTTCATACGCAGCGTAATAGATGGATTCAGATAGAGGCTAACTTGGGTAGCCTCTATTTTCATTTTTTTAAATATTTATAAGAAGATATGAATCTCGATCAGCTTTATCCTTATGGTTTTAGAACGACATTATTTGACCGCTTATTACCAGCAGATGCTCAACAGACTCAAGGTCTGTCTTTGCAAGAACTTCGTGAATCTGTTGCTTCCGATTTAGAGGATCTCCTCAATAGTCGTGTGGCAAAATTAGATGAACTGATTGATGACTTTCCATTAGCAAAAAAGTCTATTTTGCAATTTGGCATTATCGATTTTGTGGGCTTATCGACAGCAAATCCATCGGATCGCGACAAAATTTGCCAGTCAATTGAGCAATCGATTGCTGCACATGAACCGCGTTTAAAACAGATTCGAGTCGAAATGCTCATGGATGGCCATAATATGGGGGCACTATGTTTAAGTATTCAGGCATATTTAAATATTCATCCTTTATACGAACCAGTTATTTTTGATGCCTTATTAAAACCAACAACACAACAATATGTTATTTCTCCAAGAACTTAATGAAGTGGGTTATCTGTGATTGAAGAGCTGTTACCGTATTACGAAAAACAACTACAGGAATTTGGACAACAGTCCCGTGAGTTTGCCAGTAAATACCCCAAAATCGCCCAGCGTTTGTCTTTAAACCAAGAACAAATAGATGACCCGCATATTGAGCGTTTAATTCAAGCATTTTCTCTAATTTCTGCACGGATTGACAAAAAACTTGCAGATAGTTATGACGTTTTTACCCGTTCAATTTTTGAGGTGATGTTTCCTCAATATTTAAAACCATTTCCTGCATGTTCTGTGGTGAGCTTCGAAGATATAAATAAAATTAAGCAATTAACAGATCGACACGTTATTCCAAAGGCGACCAGTCTAAAAGCCAAAAGTACGCGTGGTGTTCAATGTGAATATCAGACGGTACAAGAAGTCACTTTATTACCGATTCAATTAAAACAGCTCAATTTCAAAACTCATCCATCGGCACATATGCATTTAAATCAAAATGCCACATTGAGCTTAGGATTTGAAATTTTTTCGAATAAGCACGCTTTACTTAAAAATGAAACTTTGCCGATCTTTTTAGACGCTATTTCTAATTTTCCTTTACAGGTTTTGGATAGTATTTTTAAATCCACTACGAGTTTTTCGATTCGTGTGGGGCAGCACATTTTTGATATTGCCAATCCATTTGAAATTATGGGTTTTGAAGAAGTTCAAAGTGTTCTACCTATCGATCAACATACGCATCATGCATATCGTTTATTGATGGAATATTTTTGTGTTCCTGAAAAATTCAATTTGTTAAATCTAAATTTAGATTTCATTAAGTTTTTAAGTTTAGAACATAGTGAATTTGATGTTCAAATGCACTTTAAACTCAATTTAAATGATCAAGCAGCGATTCGAAATTATTCTGAATTAAATGCTGCAAATTTTAAATTGTTTGCTACACCAATTGTTAATCTTTTCAATAAACAAGCAGAGCCGCAAAAGATTAATCATAAGCGAATGGAATATCCATTGGTGACAGATGCACACCATCCTGAATATTTTCAAGCCTATAGCATTTTAAAAATGAATATGGTGCGTGAAAAAAGTAACCAAGATGAAGTGTATTATCCGGTACTGCCTTTTTTTGCAATGAGTCATTATCATCAGGATAAAGTCCAGTTTTTTTATAGTTTAAATCCGCAGCAGATGAAGAATAAACATCAGGAATTAAACTATTCAATCATATCTCGTGCTCTAGACCCACATAGCACTCAGTCCGATTTTATTAGTACTGAACTACTATGTAGTAATCGTGAGTTACCTTACGAAAGTTATAATAAAGATCAAAATGCATTAACACTGAATGATAGTAATTTGGCACGTCGTGCTCTGATGCTCAAACGACCGTCGTTACCGTATTATTTTGAGCAAAATAAACAAGAACAGTGGCGGGTCATTTCACATTTATCTTTGAATAATATGTCTTTAATGAAAGGCGATGCGGTCTCTCATATTAAAGAACTTTTGGAATTGTATAATTTACCTAAATCAAAAGAAAACCAAATTATTATCGACTCCATAAAAAAGATTCAGTTTTCTACTACGCAGAAACTTGTGGATAGTAAACCATTTCCATTATTTGTCAGAGGTTTAAAAGTACAGCTCGATATCGATGCGGATATATTTAGAGGACATAGCCTATATATATTTAGTCAATTGCTGGCCCATATCTTTAATTTAAAAGTCAATATGAACAGCTTTGTCGATGTCTCGGTTTTTGATGCAAATAGTCAACAGGAGTTATACCAATGCGTGCAGAACGTTGGTGGCAAGAAAGCTCTGTAATTGACGGACTTTTCCAAGAACCGAAAGCCTACGAGTTTGTTCAAGCCACTCGTTTGTTAAGACATGCACCTTATGGAGCGGCTCAAGTTCACTGGGCAAATGACTTTGAGTTTAATAGTTCACTTAATCTGAACTTCCCGAACACTGAAATTGAAAGTTTAGAGTTCAACGATGAGAAAGTTGAACTGACAAATTTAATGGTAGGTTTAACGGGTATTCAAGGTGCATTACCTTATAGTTATACCAATAAGATTAAGCTCAGCGGGCGACATCAGCGACACGAAACTCAAAAGTTTTTAGGGCTGTTTAATCATAAATTAACAGCACATTATGTTGATGCCAGTTTAAATTATCATTTACCTATTCGTTATGAAATCGAGCAGGATAATCACTATCTTGATATTTTACATGCATTAAATGGTTATATCCGTAGCCAGCATGATCAGCCAGATTTAGATGATTATTTTGCTGAGTTTTCAGGTTTAATGCAGGGACAAAACAATACAGCGTATGCATTAAAAACCATGCTGAACTGTATCTTTAAGCAGAATTTTGATATTCGAGAATTTATCCCTGAAACTTTTGTATTTGAAGAAGATCAGAGAACATGTTTAGGTGGATCTCAGCCGAGTTTATTGGGACTAAATACATTTTGTGGTGAAAAGATTCAACAGATTGACGAAAAAATTGAAATCGTGATTGGACCTTTAAACCATGAAGATTATTTAACATTTTTACCGAATCAGTCACACAGCCAAAAATTAAAACAAATGATTCAAACTTGGTGCAGTCCAACATTAATGGTGGATGTGCGCTTAATTTTACAAAAAGAAGAAATAAAACCGGTGTGTTTAAATTCTTTGAGCGGAATTGGTTTAGCTCAGGGAGCATTTTTACAGCCGAATAAACAGGTCGATAATACAGAAACCTGTTATGCCTTAATGGGGAATTCATAATAATGCTGAAATTAATAATTGGAACCTTTAGTACGCTTTTTGTTTTGTGTACTGCTTTCGTGATTTTTTACTGGCGAGATACAGGCTATGACCCGACGGCTTTCGATTTAGTCACATACTTTTTACTTCTTCCTTTAGCTTTATGTGCAATTATTTTGTCGCCTTATTTGATTTATAAAGGCATTCAACATCAAAAAGAAAAAAAACTTGAAGCTGAAAAACGTGCAGAAGAACAAGCTGAGCAACAACAACTTGAGGCCATTGAACAAGCAAAACCGAAGCCTATTGATGTACAGCAATTTCGTTTAAATGTTTATTCTTCAGCGGCTTGGCATAGTTTTGGTGAAAACGAACAAATTATCCAAGATATTCAACAATTCAAAAGTCCTGAACTCGATGATAAGTTATTTAATGCATACGGTTTGCCTGTTCTTTCATTTCGAATCAAAGATTTAGATGAACTCACTAATGAAGAAGCAGATGATGAATATAGTGCCATCACCATGCGTGAAAAACGAATCCAGTCACTTATTCAGCAACAACTAGAGCAACACGTTGAAAGTCTATTTTTAATTGCTGAGCATCTGAAGCAATCAGCACTCTTTTATGATAGTGAATTGGCATATCAGTACCGTATGCATCCGGGTTGGGTGGATCCAGATTATACGCAAGATGAACATCCAGAACATTTGGCGAACAATGCACAGCAAGTTTCACGTTTAAATCGTTTAAATATCCATATTTTGCTTGCTGATAATTTGATTCATCAATGGAATGATGATTATGCTCAAATTATTCAGCAGTATCTATCTGACGGATTTTCGATCATTCCCGAACAAATTCATATCGAGCCACATTTTATCGGCACTCAAGTCGCTTATTCAGAATGGTTAAGCATTTTAGAGATGATTTCAAAACAAAAGTTTGAAGTCAGTTTGATTCTCAATGCTGACTCTGAAATCGACCAAGAATGGATTGATGAAAAGATGTGGTTACAAGAAAAATACATTGCTGCAGAGTTTGCATCGAGTTGGTGTTTGGCTGCTTCAGACGTTCAAGTTCGAGGTTTAACTCCAAATAAAGTGCTACAAGTGGTGGCACATGAGCCTGAGTTGAAACGTCATTTAGAGCTTAAAGCACTGAATAATTTAGATCAGTATGATCAAGAACAACCCTTTTTATTGATGTTAGATGATGCAACGGATATGAAAGCGGTGAAAAAATTACAGTATAAATTTAATGAAACCGCGATTGAAACCTATCATTTTTTATATACAAAACAGAATCTTGGAAATACCCAGCAATTGGCAAAAATTTTTGGATTCATGTTGGGTATGCACTTGCCAGAAGAGTTAACTGCCATGATTTATAGCACAGACCAAGAATCGACATTTGCTTTTATTCAAGCATTTTCAGTAGAAGATGAACTTGAACAAGAAACTGTTTAATTAGAATTAAGACGAAATTGAGAACATTGTGAACACACTATTTTATACGATCCTCGGTTATGTTTGGCAGTACGTCACCAATCCTAAAGCGATGGTGGCTTTGTCATTTTTTGTGGCCATTGTGGCTATGCATAATTCGATTCCGCAAAAGACTTTTTACATTGTGGTTGCTGTTTATATTCTCGGATTAATTCTGTGGGGTATTTATGAATTAGTGCAGCATTATCGTCATAAACAGCAAGGCGAAGAGCTGGCTGAGGCGATTGCCAAAGATAATGAAGCTGAATACGGCAAACAAAAGAATAAAGAAGAACTTGCGCTGATCAATCAGCAAATGAAAGACTCGATTCAACTTATCCGTAAATCAAAACTCGGCGACAAAAAGGGTAATGCAGCCCTATATGAATTGCCTTGGTACATGGTGATTGGTAACCCAGCAGCGGGTAAAAGTTCAGCGATTTATAATTCTGGTCTTAGATTTCCATTTGAAGAAACTCATCAGAAAATGGTGTCGGCAGGTCTAAGTGGTACTCGTAACTGCGATTGGTTTTTCTCTACAGATGGTGTCTTACTCGATACCGCAGGTCGATATTCTGTTTATGCCGAAGACCATTCAGAATGGTTAGGTTTCTTAAATATTCTCAAAAAAAACCGTTCTAAAGCACCAATTAACGGTTTAATCGTGATTGTTTCTGTGGCTGAGCTTGTCAGTCAAAGCCCTGAAAAATCAATCAAATTAGCCAAAAACTTACGCGCACGTATACAGGATTTGACTGAACGTTTAGAAATTTTTGCGCCAGTGTATATCGTTTTTTCAAAAATGGATTTGATTGCCGGCTTTACTGAATTTTTTGATTGTTATGATAAGGATGAATTTGATCAAGTTTGGGGTGCAACACTGCCTTATGATCCAGACTCATCTGAGCATGCCGTTGAGATGTTCGAAAAGCATTATTCAATTTTATACGATGGTTTGAAGAGCGTCAGTACTACGCACTTGAGTCGTCGTCATTCGCAAAATATTTCTCCAAGTGTAATGACATTTCCACTTGAGTTTAAAAGTTTAAAGCCAGTGTTAAAAACTTTTATTGGTACGTTGTTTCAAGACAACCCTTATCAGTTTAAACCAGTATTCCGTGGGTTCTATTTCACCAGTGCGTTGCAAGAAGGTGTAATTGAAAGTCCGATGACCGAACAAATTGCTGAAGATTTCCATTTGGTGAAAAGTACGGATAGTGAGTTTGGCATTCCGACAAATTCTGTTTCGCAAGATCATGGTTATTTCTTAAAAGGACTATTTTCAACCGTCATTTTAAAAGATAAAAATCTGGTTAAACAACATATTAATCCTGCACGTAAACGTCAGCGCTTTATGGCATTTATTGCTGCATTGTTATTGGTTGCTGTGGTGCTTGGGTTGTGGGTTTGGTCGTATCGTAATAACCAACAACTCGTGGCGGAAGTTCAGGCAGACCTAGATAAAGTTGTGCAAATGGAAAGCCGTAGCGGAAGTGAACTTTCAACTCAATTGGATGCATTACTGATATTACAAGGGCATTTACAACAACTCGATCATTTTGATGAAGATCGTCCTTTGAAATATAGCTTTGGTTTATACCAAGGGAATAAAATTCGTGAAAAACTCAAAGTTGAGTATTTACGAGGTATTCAACAAATTGTATTGGCACCATCTCAGCAAAATATGGCGCAGTACTTACAGCGCGTTAAAGCCAATGAAGCGACGTTGAAAGAAAATCACGTCAATGTGCAAATCACTCAAGCTGTGAAATCAAATCAGCCCTATTTAGAACCATCGGATACTAATCCTCAGGATGCCTACAATGCACTGAAGGCGTATTTGATGATGAGCAATCATAAATATATGGAATCGAGCCATTTGAGTGACCAAGTTACTCGTTTCTGGCGTTCATGGTTAGATTCAAATCGTGGTCAAATGCCACGTGGGGAAATGATTCAAAAAGCAGAACAAGTTTTATCTTATGCGATGACTTTAGCTGCTGATCCTGCGTTCCCGCAAATGGAATCTGATCCTTTATTGGTTGATCAAACACGTCAATTATTGACGGCTGTTACCATGGGTATTCCTGCACGCGACCGCGTTTATAATGAAATTAAAATGCGTGGTTCGGTACGTTTCCCAGCAGTAACTGTGAAGCAAATTTTAGGTGAAACCGGCCAAAACAGCATGTTGGGTAGTTATGCCTTGCCGGGTATTTTTACTTACCAAGCTTGGAATGATTATGTAAAAGATGCGATTAACCAAGCTGCGAATAATCCGACGGATACTCAAGATTGGGTACTCAATACCAATCGCTCTGATGACCTGACGTTTAGTGGTAGTCCAGACCAGATCAGTAAACAGTTAACCGAACTTTATAAGCAGGAATATATCGCTGAATGGCGTAAATTCTTAAATGCAGTACATTATGGCAAGGGTGCTGATGTTGCTCAGCAGTCACGTTTTATCGATATTTTAGGTGAACCTGAAAATTCGCCAATTCGTAAAGTGGTCGACCGTATAGCGAAAGAAACCAGCTGGGATAATCCAATTGTTCAAGCAGAACTGGCTGCACCTCAGAAAGGCTTTATTGCGTGGTTTAAACGTAAAGTTCTCAGCCGTGATGATGCGCAGCAGGCACAGCAAGTTGCTTCTAAAGCCGGTCAAGGTGTTATTGCAAAAGAGTTTGATGTGTTCTATCAACTTGTTCGTAAACGTGATGATCAGCAAAACAAATCTATTTTAGATGAATACATGCTGTCTCTCAGTCAAGTACGTAGTAAGTTCAATGACTTAAAGAGTGGTGGTGATATGGGCCCTGCAAGCATGACATTGGTGAAACAAACCATCAATGATCAAAGCTCTGTCTTTAATAGCACGCAAAAATTTGTGGATGAAAAAATGTCTGTGGGTCTAAATGAATTAGATCAACAGTTGATTCAAAAACTCTTTATGCAGCCGGTGACTCAGTCATTTGAAGTTCTTTTGATTCCAGCTCAAAACGAAATTAATAAGTTGTGGGCAATGCAGGCGTATCAACCATTTACAACTAATCTTGCGCCTAAATATCCATTTAATAGCAATGCAACTTTACAAGCAACCAGTAATGAAATTAGCCAAATTTTTGGTGAAAACGGAAGTATCGCTCGCTTTGTAAAAGAATATTTAGATCCATTGGTGATTCGTCGTGGCTATACCTTAACCACGAAAACATGGAAAGATTTGGGCATTGGTTTAAATCCACAATTTGTAGCGAACTTCCAACGCTATGTTGCGCCAAGTAATGGCGTTGCTACAGGGGAATTGAGTCAAGCAGCACCTGCGGCAACCAATCAATCGAACTTCCAGTTCTTCCCATTAGAAAATACACAGTTGCTTTCATATACCATTGATATTGATGGTCAGCGTATGGTGTATGAAAACGGTGTTCAGCAATGGGTGAACTTCGTTTGGCCAAATAAAGGGGCAATTCCGGGTGCACGTATTACTGCAATTGACTTGGAAGGTCAAACGCATACGATTTTTGATGAGCCGGGTGAATATGGTATTAACCGATTGGTTGAAGGCGCTCAGCGTACACAAAATGGTAATTCATTTGAAATGGTGTGGCGTAGCAAACAAAATCCAAAAGTGTTTGTTAAAGTGAACTTCCGTTTGATTAGTGGTAACGCATCTGGCCCAACTACAGGTTCAGGCTATTCAGGTATGACTCTTGTTGATCAAGTGGTGACGAATAAAGGTGTTCGTGTCGTCGCAGCGCAAACGATGCCTGCAGGACAAGCGCTTGTAGCGCCAGCGACTTCACCGATGAGTGTTGTACAAGGAACAGCAACACCATGATGATGAATTTAAAAATAAGAGCGGTGGCATTCGTGCAAAAGAACAAGGAGTGTGACGATGTATGAAGTGAGAACGACACCGCTGTATTATGGAAAATGTCCAGCTCGTGGTGACTTCTTAAAGAGCCGTGAACAATATTCACTGATTCAGTTAATCGATCAGTGGATCACGGAGGCGCTTGAGTTCGCTATGCGTTCAGACAATTTTAATGCAGCGTATAACTCACTGCCTTCATTAGATTTCTTTATTGCCAGTCCAAAAGATAAGCGTTTTTTGGTTGCCAATTTGATTAGCAGTGAAGACAGTTCAAAGCGTCAATTTCCAATGGTGCTGGCTCATCTGCTAGAAATCGATGATCCTTTCGATAATATTTTGTATGCACCATATCGTTATAAACAGACCTTAATTGACTTATATCAGCGTAACCGAGTGATGCGTTCTATTCGCGATCCCGATATTTTGCTCGATAAATTAGGCAGATTGAATAACGAAATCCAAGTGTTCGGAACAGAAGAAACCTCTTCTTTTTATGAGCACCATACTTTGCATTCATTTGCGCGTTTATTGAATTTTACGCCTTATCAGTTGGCGCAGAGCATGATTGGTCTCGGTTTGCTGCTACAACCGATTATTCATCAGGGCACGTCTCGGTTGAATAAAGTGCTGATCTTACCAATCAATAATATTAGTTACTGCTATGAAATTGCGGCTTTTTGGGTCAACCTGATTAGTCGTTTTGTCGAAAACCAAGATGCTGAGTTACTCATTGGCATCCTACACAGTGATTCGCCAGTTTTACTGTTTGGTTTTCAAGGCGCTGATATTACTGCGCTGAGTGATGTTTTTACGCAAAATATGCAAAGTGATCATTGGGTTTCCTTGATTGATGCCAGTTGGATTGATCCTTATCTTGAACAAAATGCAGGCTTAGCCGTTTTGGAACAGTCTTTGAGTGAGCGTCAGATCAGCCTTATTCATGGCATTAAACTTTTTAGACAGACTTTTATAGAAGAATAATGATGCAAAGAATCTTACCAATGTTGCCCAAATTTCTTGCGAGTGTGTGCATTTTAGGCTGTTCGGCTTTGCTTTGGGCAGAGCCTATTGTGATTGAAGGCGCTGTACCGAATGAAGCAACCAAGCAAGAAATATTAAATAAAGCCTATTTGACCTATGGTCAGGCAAATGTGGTTGATAAAATTCAGGTTCGAGCGGTTACTGCACCCAATGGTTGGGGCAATAGCGTAAGCCAAATGATTAATGATGACTTAAAAAAAGTAAAACAGGGAAAACTCTCTGTTCGCGGAACGCAAGTCGATTTAAGTGGCAAGATGTCGAATCAAAACGATATCCAACCCACGACCACCAAGTTTCAGTCTTTGGTCACAGCACCTTTTCGTTTCAATGCACAGCTTTCTGTCAATCAGGCTGAACAGGCAATTATTAATGCGGCTTTACGTAATCGTATTATTGAATTTGAATCGGGCAGTGCTATTTTAGCGCCATCTGGGGTACAGATCTTAGATGAAATGGTTGTCGCACTGAATCGCGTCGGTGGGAAAAAAGTACGAATTATTGGTCACACAGACAGCTCGGGGAATCCTGAGAAAAACTTAAGTTTAAGCCAAGATCGTGCTAATGCAGTTAAAAACTACCTGATTTCAAAAAATATTGCAGCGGCGAACTTAAGTACTGAAGGGATGGGCTCAAATAAGCCTGTAGCAGACAATGCTACGCCTGAAGGTCGTAAGAAAAACCGTCGTATTGAGTTTGAAGTGCTGTAACTATTTCAACTTAACTACAACGGCTAATGCGTCGAACCCAGTGTATCTAGACTGGGTTTTTTTTATGCCAATTGATTCAGTCAATTATTTGATAACTGAAATCGACATTTTTTAAAGCAACAGAGCGAAAACAAAATAGGAACATATTTTGAATTGGGATGATGCTATTAATTTTTGCATTATATACCACTAAAGCATTCATATTTTGAGCAATAAAACAGTGGATTCTAAAATCAATTAAGGTTAAAACATAAGAATCAGTTTTGGATATGCGTTTCATATCTACTGCTTTAACCTTGTCGATAAAGAATAATCACTTTTGACATGGTGCAAAGTTTTAAAAAATCTGCAGGACAGTGCGGAAAAACAACAACTCAATATGGATGAATGTGGGAGCAAAGAATGCTTGGTAATATGATGTTTAAACCGCTTTTGATTAGTAGCATGATTGAACATGCGGGTCGCTATCATGCGGATAGTTTAGTCATTTCAAAAAATACAGACACGACGATTACGAAAACCACTTGGGGTGAAGTCCATAAAAATTCAAAACGATTTGCCAATGTTCTTGCATCACTCGGTTTAAATTTAGGGGATCGTGTTGCGACCATCGCTTGGAATAACCATCGTCACTTAGAGTCTTGGTACGCTATTTCAGGTAGTGGTTATGTCTGTCACACTATTAATCCGCGTTTATTTCCAGAACAATTAATTTTTATCATCAATGATGCCGCAGACCGCGTGATGTTATTTGATAAAACCTTTTTGCCGTTAATCAAAGCAGTAAAACCACTATTAAAATCTGTTGAACATTTTATTTGTTTAGATGCACCAGATGCAGCAATTGTCGAAGCGGTGCCAGATGTTAAATTTTATGATGAACTTATTGCGGGACAATCTGCAGACTATACATGGCCAGAATTAGATGAATTATCGGCTAGTTCTTTATGTTATACCTCTGGTACCACAGGCAATCCGAAAGGTGTGTTGTATAGCCATCGTTCAACAGTCTTACACAGTTATGCGATTTGTATGCCGGATTCATTAAATATCTCAGCGCGGGATATTATGATGCCTGTTGTGCCGATGTTCCATGTCAATGCATGGGGTACGCCATATGCTGCGGCAATGGTGGGATGTACTTTAGTGCTGCCAGGCCCAGGTTTAGATGGAGCAAGCCTGACGCAAATGATTGATGACTATAAAGTATCCGTTGCATTGGGTGTTCCAACGATTTGGCAGGGTTTAATTAATGCTGCGCAACAAGCGGGTAGTCAGCTCCAAAGTTTAGTGCGTAATGTGGTGGGTGGATCTGCTTGTCCTCCTGCGATGTTAAAAGTGTTTAAAGAACAATTTAACTGTGAAACGATTCATGCTTGGGGAATGACCGAAACCAGTCCATTAGGTTCTTCAAACCAGTTTAAAGCCAAACATTTGTTATTATCTGAAGAAGAACAATTACAAGTACGATTATCACAAGGTCGTCCACCATTTGGGGTCGATTTACGTATTACCGATGAAGAAAACGGTACACACGAAGTTGCACGTGATGGCGAAACGACGGGTAATTTACAGATCCAAGGGCATTGGATTATTGGCAATTACTTTGGCAAAACAGAGTCTCCATTAACCTCAGATGGTTGGTTTGATACAGGGGATATTGCAACCCTGAATGAGGATGGTTTCTTAAAAATTAGTGACCGTTCAAAAGATTTGATCAAATCTGGCGGTGAATGGATTTCTTCTGTTGAGTTAGAAAATTTAGCTATGGGACATCCTAAAATTGCAATGGCGGCAGTGATTGCAGCAACCCATCCAAAATGGGATGAGCGTCCTGTATTGATTGCAATTAAAAAGCCAGATGTCGATTTATCTGATACAGAAATTTTGGATTATTATGCAGATAAAGTCGCTAAATGGCAGGTGCCAGATAAAGTAATTTTCGTGGATGCTATTCCTTTGAGCGGAACAGGTAAAATGCTGAAAAAAGATCTACGTGAGCAATTTGGTGCTGTACTACTTGAAAGCTAACTTACTGTAAGTTACCAACTAAATATTGGTAAAGAGCAAAACGCAAAGGTGATATGCCTTTGCATTTTTTTATAAAAACTTAAATTTTGATAAATACTATATTCTTAATATCAAGTTTTTAAATAAATTTTTTTCAACGAATCTATAACCAAGTTCAATGAATAATCTAGCCCTGTTGGGTCGCATTCAATTCAATAAAAGCGTAAATTGATGAGGCATCCACCGTTAAACCACCTTTCTTATGTTTCCAGTTTGGATCTTGTTCACTTTAATGGCTGCTTTTATGCAGTCATGGCGCAATGCATTTCAAAAACAACTCAGTACCACTGTTGATGTATATGGTGTCACCCTTGCACGGTTTATTTTTGGGCTCCCATTTGCCTGCATTTATTTGTTTGTGTTGTACCAAAAACAGCCTGTGACTCAGGTAACCACATTTACACCTATGTTTTGGGTTTATGTGGTGATTGCAGGACTAAGTCAAATTTTAGCGACGATTTTAATGGTCTTACTTTTTAAACAAAAGAATTATGCCATCGGTGTAGGTTTAGCGAAAAGTGAAGCCATCTTTGCGGCCATTGTTGGGGTGATTTTCTTAAGTGAACATTTAAGTTTATTTGGTTGGATTGGTGTTTTGGTCGGTGGTGTTGCCGTTTTTCTTTTAAGCAAAGGTTCCCAACGACAAAAGTTATCTCTGCCAACTTTATGCATCGGTGTAGGGAGTGGATTAAGTTTTGCTATTACCTCTTTATTGGTTCGTGAAGCCAGTTTAGAGCTAAGTGATTTACCGACTTTGCATCGTGCGGCATGGGTGTTGTTGAGTGTAATTGGCTTTCAATGTGTGATTATGCTGTTGTACCTCAGTCTATTTAGCCGTAAAACGCTCATTGCCATGTGGGAGAGAGTAGGTCTGACCTTTCGCGTTAGTGTCTGTAGCTTTCTAGCATCCTTGGGGTGGTTTACTGCTATGAGTATGCAAACGGTTGCGATTGTCAAAACCCTAGGTCAAATCGAAATATTATTTAGCCTCTTAATCTCTGCCTATTTCTTTAAGGAAAAACTCGCAAGAACTGATCATTGGGGTTTAGCCCTAGTGGTGATTGCGGCGATTATGGTGATTTGGGCTTAATGTGTGCTTTAAACAGACATGAAGGTAAAAAAGTCCGAATTTAAGTCAGATTTTCGAATATTTTTTTTAATTAAAAGATGAGAAATATTTGATGTCCACTAGCATATTTATCATGGAATTGTTTATGATTTAAAGTATGACTAAACTTTGAACATGATTGAAAATTCTCAAGTTGTTCAATTTATATGTTTTTTTCAAATTTTAGCGTTAAATTTTTATATTATTTTTTATTTATATTGCCAAAATAAACAATGTATTGATGGGAGGGCTTAAATTTGGAAATACTCATACAAACATTATCCTTCCCAGCGTTGTTAACTATTTTAGCTTCGGCTTTAGGCTGTGGATTGCTCATCGGTTTGGAGCGTCAACGTAACAACAATTTGGACAGTGAACAGAGCTTTGCCGGTTTACGCTCATTTACCATTTGTGCGCTGTTTGGAGCATTGTGTTTTTTAATCCATTTAGCTGTTGGTGTAATCGGTGCAATTGTCGTCAGTATGTTTAGCTATTATGGATTAAGCCAGCAAAAACAAGATATTGGCACAACCACAGAACTAGCTTTTGTTATGACCTATTTAATCGGCGCTGCTTGTGTATTTAATATTCCATTGGCTGCGTGTTTGGCTGTGGTGTTGACCCTCATATTAGTTGGAAAAAAAGGCTTACATCATTTTGCAGCACATTGGATCAAAGACTATGAGTTAAGAGATGGTGTATTTTTACTGGCATTGATCCTAATTGCCTTACCGTTAACGCCGAATCAGGCCTATTGGGGTTCTGTATTAAATCCCTATGTGATTTTAAAATTACTGATATTGATCTTGGTGGTGCAGTCATTAGCGCACATCGCCAAGCGGCTTCTATCTTCTGATAAAGCGATTATCTTATCGGCCTTGGCATCAGGTTTTGTGTCGAGCACAGCAACAATCGCAAGCTTAGGCATGGAAGTGCGAGCAGGAAAAGCCAGTGCCAAAAGTAATGCAGGGGCAGGACTTTTTTCATGTGTTGCGACATTGGTTCAACTTTTGATCATTGTCCTTGGGGTGAGTTTTGCTTGGTTTAAAATATTAGTTATACCAAGTATCGTCGGCATCTTGATATTGGTCCTTACTGCGTTATATCTGATTTATGGCTCATCTCAAGTTCAGCATAATAAAGAGTCAGAACCTGAAATGCTTCGTGTAGAGGCGAATGAAACAATGCCGTTAGAAAATACTGATAGTCGAATGTTTAGCTTAAAACAGGCGGCAATCATTGCCATCACGCTTACTTTGATCCAAGCACTTGTTTATGGATTAAATCTCGCTTTAGGTGATAAAGGCTTAATTTTAGGGACATTATTAGCATCACTCTTTGAAGTCCATGCAGCTATGGCAACCGTGGTGATGCAAGGTAATATCGACAATTTAACATTGGTTTATGCTGTGGTGATTGGATTATCAGCCCATGCGATTTCAAAATGTGTGAATGCATTTCTCACAGGTGGCTGGAAATATTTTCTATATTTTGCACCAACACAGTTACTTCATATGCTGTGCCTAATCGCGGTTTTGCTATTCAGTTTAAGATAAATGAGCCAAGTGACTGCTTCTTATTATTCATGGCGCAATTGCATTAATCTGGCTTTAATTTGTGGCCAACTGGTTGAAATCCAACATACCAGCGAACCTAATGTCACCAAAATGGCACCATGCCAAAAACTTAAACTCAGTGGTGTCTGTAATATAAACATTGAAATAACCGAAGAAAAAATCGGACTAAAATACGATAAAGTCACCAATATCGTAATATTGCCTTTAATAATACCTACATTCCACGCTGCATAACCCAAAGCGGTTACAATGGACACGATTAACATATACTTACCGGTATGTAAGTCTACGGCAGGCATTCGCGGAATACCGTGAAATATCAACATTTTTAGCCATAGCATAATCGTGATCACGACGAAAAAGAATGAAATAGGGTTATGTCCAAGACTGTATTTACGTGTAATCACACAGTAGAGTGACCATAAACTCGCTCCCATAAAAGCAAGAAAATAGCTTAATGGATTAGACTGAATGTTCGTAAAGACTGTAGACCAGTTAAAACTTCCATTACCCGTTTGGATCAAAATGATGCCACCCAAACAAATGGCTAAACCAATGATTACGAAAAAGTTAAATTTTAATTCTTTAAATAAAATTAACGCGGCAATTGTCAGACTCGGCCATAAATAATTGACTAAACTGATTTCAATCGCTTGTTGAGCAGTTTGAGCCAAAGCAATGGCATACGAAAAACACAACTCATAAATCACAAATAAAAGGGTGGCGTATATCAAAAATTGGCGCGGAACCAGTTTAAGGTTTGGAATTTTAAATAAGAGCAATAGAATAATTGCGCTCAAGGTATACATAAAGAGCACAGCAAGATCAGGGCTAATACTGAAACTAATTTTCTGAAGTAAACCAACAATAGAAGACCATTGTAAGATTGCACTGAATCCAATCAGCGTTGCAAGATTTTTGGACATGATTGCTCGAAGATTTCGCAAATGGCGAATGAATTTTTAATTTTTATTATAGTCTTTATTCAGTCGTTTAGTATAAGCGTGAAATTATCAAACTCTATTTAATTAAAAAGATTTAGAGCTCGTCGTACGTCAAGAGCAGCATGGCGATGAACTAGGTTTAGGTTCTGGTTTATTAACGCACGATTTAAAACTTGGACAATGTATTCATGCCTATATTCGTGCGAATCCAAATTTTGACTTAGCAGAGGGCGTTAAGTCGGCAATTATGATTGGCAATGGCTCAGGAATGGCGGGTTTGCTTTCACATCTTAAGCAACGTGTCGCAACGGTGCACTATCAAAACAGGTTTATTTATGGTGAACGTCAACATGCTTTTGATGCAATTTTTGCTGATGAACTGCATGAATTACAAAGCCAAGGTAAAATTGCAGAAATCGATCGGGTATTTTCTCGTGATGGATTTGCTGAAAAGTATGTGCAAGATGTCCTAGTTGTAAAAAAAGCTGAATTGATTGATTGGCTAGAGCAAGGGGCTTGTCTCTATATCTGCGGCAGTTTGAATATGGCCAAAGCGGTAGATGCCACTTTGCAAGAGATACTGGGCATTGAACAACTGCATACACTGCGTAAAGCAGGTCGTTACCGCCGTGATGTGTATTAAAAATAATGGCTATTCAATAAATAAAGTAAAAAATCCTCCAAACGTGGGGGATTTTTATGTTTTCTGAATTCATTCAGCATTTATGCCTCACATATATTTTAAAATTGTGCTGAAAAATATTTGAATGACAATTGCATATTGTATGTACAACATCTACTTTAAATTTAGCTGAAGTAACTTTTAAACGTATTGAAAAATAACAGCTAAAAGTGATAATTCATTAAATGACTCTTTTAAGAAAGTTTATTTTCTTTGACGGAGGAAGTTTAAGGATTACTTTTATAAAGAGAACAACATGCTAAAAATGATCATACGCCCAGCCTGTGTAGAGGATGTTGATGGAATCGCGGCAGTCATTGAACCATTTGTCGATGATGTTATTTGCAGTGAAGAAGGTCGTGAGCGCTTTAAGCCCCACATGCTCAAACATATTTTTGAGCGTGATTTAATCCATTATTTTGTTGCTGAAATAAATCAAGAAATCGTTGGCAATGTAGCTTATGTGCATCCTGCACATCTCATGCATTTTTTCTTGAAACCTGAATATCATGGCCAAGGTTTTGGACGTCAAATGTGGGAGTTTATAGAAAGCGTAATAATGCAGCATGAGCCTGAGCATATTACGGTAAATTCGAGTTTCTATGCTTTAGAAATTTATAAAAAATTTGGCTTTGAGATTGTAGGTGAATTAACTCAGCAATGGGGAATTCACTACATACCTATGAGAAAGCAGGTAACTAAACCTATAAAACATTGAAAAATATTAAATCTTATTTAAAAATCATTAAATAAAAATTAATTTTCCAGAGCATGATGAGATAGTTTTACAAAGACATTTCATCATGACGCTTTAAATTTATCAATAATTAAGTATAGTTATACCATTAAAAAATTACTAGATTAAACAAACAATGAGAATGCATATTTTTTTAAATTCCTTACTTACGATGTATTGTTCAATTTCAATATTTATGGTCATTTTTATATATTTTTTATCTAATTGGCAAATATGGGAAAAACATTTTACATTCATTAGTTTAATATCATTCTTAATACTGGCAATTTGTTTTTACTTTAAATATAACGAAAAATTGAATGATGGTAATATTTTATTCAAGCAGTTGCCAATGAAAGTACAACTACCAATAAGAACTTCAACTATATTATTTTTAAACCTAAATTTGGGTTTTATCTTATTTATATTGGCAGTGCTTACGATAGTAATTACAGCTAATAGACTTCCGTCATAAATCAAAAAACGTACAATTTATTTGATCTTAAATTAATCAGCAAAATTATTTAATTCAAGAGATAATCCTTGGATGAAATTCAAAGATATTCAAAAATTATCAGACGTTAAGTTTCGTAGGCTTACCGGTGTTAGTTGGGCTACATTTAACCTCATGTTGGCCGAGCTAAATAAGCATTTACCTGGTCATATTGGTAAAGGACGACCGCATAAATTATCGTTGGAAGATCGTTTGCTCTTATGTATAGAATATTGGAGAGAATATCGAACATTTTTCCATCTTGGTATGAGTTACGGTGTATCTGAAACGAGTGCAATTCGTATCACACGTATTATTGAAGATACCTTAATCCGTTCTGGAAAATTTAACTTGCCAAAACAACTTCCTAATCGAGATGAAGTGGATTGGGAAGTTGTTGTGATTGATGCAACTGAAATATTAGTTCAACGTCCAAAAAAAACAGAAGAAATGGTATAGCGGTAAAAAAAAAGCGACATACCTTTAAATTTCAGCTATCTATGCACTATACAACAGGTGAAATACTGAGTGTATGTGGAAGTCATGGAAGCATGCATGATTTTAAAATATTTAAAAAAAGTATGAGGAAATTAAAATTTAAGCCCTTTTTTATCGTTGATAAGGGGTATTTAGGGATAAAAAAATTGGGTTTTGGATGCCTCATGCCATCTAAAGCAAAGAAAACTGAAAAACTAGATTCTGAATTAAAAAAGTTAAATAGAGAGATTGGTCGTAGACGAATTCAAGTAGAGCATGTATTTGGAAGGATGAAATGTTTTAAGATTTTATCTTGTGTATATAGAAATCGTCGTAAAAGATTAAACCTGCGGTTTAATTTACTTGCTGGCATATACAATTTAGATTGGGTGAAAGATAAACAATTAAATTGATTGAAAAATGATTTATGAAGGAAGTCTATTATATGGTTTTTTACACTTTGTATTTTTATTATTTGGAATGCAATAATTTGTCATCCTCATATTTGGTTTGTAGATTCAATTGATTTAAAACAAGATATAAAGAATAAAACAATTGAATTTGAGAGTCTAAGACAGGATAAAGGTGATTTTGAATATTTTAATGATGGTTTCACATATACTATAATTGGGCCTGAAATAAGCACAAAAACTATATTATGGAAAGATATTCAAAGTATAGATGTCGTACGCCAAAATATTGGAACCATTGATGAGATTCAACTCTATATATTGTGTTCAAATACAATCATTTATATTACCGAAAATACACAGGGTTATTACTATTTCATTGATCAACTGCATCAGAATTTTCCAGAAATAGATGAAATTTGGCAAATTTCAATCATTGCAGATGATTCAGGGCAACCATTCAATATTTTAAAAAAAGGCAATGGTCATTGATATGAAAAGTTATTTAGCCGTCTACGATATTGGCGTATAATTTGCTTGCTTCTACCTAATTTTTTACTGTTTGATATAACAAATTAGGAAGTTGAAGTGACTACAGGCTACTTACGCGGGCAAGACTTAATTGACCAGATCCAACAACAGGATTATTCCAGAGACCTAATTGGATATCATGGCGATGTACCTCAAGTCGTATGGCCTAATCAGGCACGTATCGCAGTGCAGTTTGTGTTGAACTATGAAGAGGGTGGAGAAAACCATATCGAACATGGGGATGCAGGATCAGAACAATTCTTATCCGATATTATTGGAGCGGCCAGTTTTCCTGCCAAACATATGTCGATGGACTCGATGTATGAATATGGCTCCAGAGCCGGTTTTTGGCGGATTCATGAAGAATTTAAAAAACGTGATTTACCCATGACGATCTTTGGCGTTGGTATGGCTTTAGCGCGCAATCCTTATATCGTCGATGCGATCAGACAATCCAACTATGATGTCGTTTCACATGGTCAACGCTGGTTACATTATCAGGATATGCCGATAGAGCTAGAACGTCAGCACATGGATCAGGCAATTAGTGTGCTTGAAGCTTTATTTGGAAAGACGCTTATTGGCTGGTACACAGGGCGTGACAGTCCCAACACACGTCAGCTATTGGCTGAATTTCCGCAAATTAAATATGACTGCGATCACTATGGTGATGATTTACCTTTTTGGAGTCGTTTGACAAATGAAAATGGTCGAACCCGTCCACATTTAATTATTCCTTATACACTCGAAAGCAATGATATGAAGTTTTGTTCACCGGGTGGTTTCAACAGTGGTGAACAATTTTATCAATACCTTAAAGACGCTTTTGGTGTGCTATATGCAGAAGGTGAAAGCGCGCCAAAAATGTTATCGATAGGGATGCATTGTCGTATTTTAGGGCGACCAGGCCGTTTTAAAGCACTACAACGATTCTTAGATTATGTGCAATCACATGAAAAAGTCTGGATCTGTCGCCGTGGTGATATCGCGGAACATTGGTATACACATCATGCAGTCTAGTAAAAAAATATTTGGATAAAGAGGAGCTTAGCTCCTCTTTTTTTAGGCCTGTACTTAGGTAACTGACATCATAGACCTAGGTTGGCACTGATATTGCAAAACTAAATTTGAACAATCATTCCTCTGTACACGACAAAAATAGATAACTCATTGAAATAATGTCACAATAATTGTTTTCTAACGACGAATACTATGACACATCTCAATGAGTTATATCTTATCTTAAACAAATCTCTAAAATGGAACAA
>NZ_VOZH01000028.1:0-49932 GCF_013419875.1 Acinetobacter sp. YH12049
TGTTCAAATGGCTATTCTACGTTTGATTGGTTTTGGAAAAAAAGAAGAATTTAAGAAAGTGCTAGCAATTTTAAGAAAGAAAAAGCCTGATAGGACAAGGATCCTATGAAATTTGTCGTGTACAGAGTAATAAAAGTAACTTTGGCATATGGCTTTATATTTGGAATTTCGGTTTTTAATATTCCTGCTTATGGTGTGAAAGGTGCTTTTCTAGCGCATCTTCTTGCGCAATGGCTATTACTGGTTCTCTATTATTTCTTTTTCTTAGAAAAGAAATTGAGTATTCACTGGTCGGGTGAGTTCTTTAATTTAAAAATTGGGGCTTAGGAAGTTAAAGAGGGTTGTTACGGAGTATTTTAAGCATTGGTTTACCAACTGCTGTGGTTGTTTTTATTGATGTATTTACCATAAGCGCAATTGCGTTACTGGCATTACCACTGGGTAATGTCATTGTAAATGCGCATCAAATCGCTATGGGGTTTTGCGGCTTATTGTTTATGTTGCCGCTCTCACTTGGTGCAACCTTTAGTATTTTGGTATCGACTAAAATCAGAGAGGGGCGTGTTCAGGAGGCGTGGCATTTAACCGGTATAGCGATGAAGGTGGCATTCGTGGTCGCTTTAACCGCCTCAATCGTTGTGGCAGTATTTTATCCCTATATGTTGCCCTTGTTCAGTAATGACAAAGATGTACTCAACGTGGTTTTCGCATTGGTGTTTTTATTGTGTTGGATGCATATCTTTGATGCGATATTAGTAGTTTCGGTCAATATGTTGAGGTGTTGGAAAGTCATTGTATTTCCGATGCTGGTTTATAGCAGCATGATTTTGGTTTTCGGACTTGGCGGCGGCTGGTATTTGGCATTCCATCCAGTGACATGGTTAGGGCGCAAGTACGAGGCATTCAATATTCAAGGTTTTTGGATCATGCTGTGTGTTGCTTATACGCTGGCAGCAGTTATTTGCTTTATCTGCCTTAAATGGAAACATAGCAAATACTTTAAAATGGCTCAGGGATAAAAAAACCCGCGAAATTCGCGGGCTTTTTTTTGATTTGATCTCTAGATCAAATTATTTTTCAGCAGCAATTGAAGCAATCGCAGCGTCTACGCCTTCGATTGAGTCAGCAGCTTTCTTAATACGTGCAAGCGCATCTACAAGAACTTCGTCTGCAGTTGCATAAGAAATACGCATATAACCACCTAGACCGAACGCATCACCAGGAACTACTGCAACACCAGTTTCTTCCAATAACCATGCAGAGAATTCTGTGCAAGATTTTAAACCTTTTGCACGAATCAATGGACGGATGTTTGCGTATGCATAGAATGCACCATCAGCAGGAAGGCAAGTAATACCGTTGATGTCGTTCAAGCCTTTCACAACTAGGTCGTGACGGCGTTTGAATGCTTCAATCATTGGCTCAAGAACGTCTTGAGGGCCATTCAATGCAGCTTCAGCAGCAACTTGTGAAATAGAAGTTGGGTTTGAAGTTGATTGAGATTGGATTTTTTTCATCGCACCAATAAGTTTAGCAGGGCCCGCTGCGTAGCCAATACGCCAGCCAGTCATTGCATAAGCTTTAGATACACCGTTAAGAACGATTACGCGATCGTAAAGGTCTGGTGCAACTGTTGCGATGTTGTAGAATTCGTCGTCCCAACGGATTGGTTCGTACATATCATCAGAAGCAACTAAAACTTCTGGGTATTTACGTAGAACGTCAGCTAAAGCAAGTAATTCTTCTTTAGTGTAGATCATACCTGTTGGGTTAGAAGGGCTGTTTAGAACCACTAAACGAGTTTTGTCAGTGATTGCAGCTTCTAATTGAGCAGGCGTAATTTTGAAACGTTGGTCTTCACCACATTTCACGATTACAGGAGTACCTTCAGCAATGATCACCATGTCTGGGTAGCTTACCCAGTAAGGAGCAGGGATAATTACTTCGTCACCTTTATTTAACAAAGCAAGTGCCAAGTTAAAGAAAGATTGTTTACCACCACAAGAAACCAAGATTTGGTTTGCAGCGTAATCAAGGTTATTGTCGCGTTTTAATTTAGCAATAATTGCTTTTTTAAGACCTGGAGTACCGTCAACAGCTGTATATTTAGTGAAGCCATTGTTGATAGCAGCAATTGCAGCATCTTTGATGTGTTGTGGGGTATCGAAATCCGGTTCACCTGCGCCTAAACCAATTACGTTTTTACCAGCAGCTTTTAATTCAGCAGCTTTGTTAGTAACAGCAAGTGTAGGGGACGGTTTGATGCTATTTACACGATCAGACAGACGTACGTCCACGGCAGTATTCCTTCTTATAGGGATTAAAAAATAAAAAGCACACTATCTTAGCTTAAATGCACAGTAATGGGGAGTGGCAAAATCAACAATGTGCAAAAAAGTGTGATATTCCATCCTAACCCTATAATTGAGAAAATTTACATTGAGTTACTTAAATTTTTAATCAAATTTTATGGCAAATTCTTAAAGTCACGGACAAAAATAAGGCCTAAAAAAGGCCACAACATGTGTGACCATTTTTAATAAAATTTTGTGCTTCAAATACTTTGCTTATTGAACAAAACGCGATAAATCTTCTTCAGGACGAGCAGTTAGCACTTCTACACCATTTTTTGTTACAAGTAGCGTATGTTCGTACTGTGCAGACAAGCTATGATCTTTAGTAACGACAGTCCATTTGTCGCCAAGAAGTTTGGTTTTCCAGTCACCACCGTTCACCATTGGTTCGATGGTAAAGGTCATGCCTTCTTCTAAGATCATGCCTGTATTGGGTTGACCGTAGTGTAAAACTTGTGGTTCGTCGTGGAAAACAGTACCAATACCATGACCACAATATTCACGTACAACGCCAAAACGCTCTGACTCAACATATTGTTGAATGGCATTACCGATATCGCCCATTGTTGCGCCCGGTTTTACTACCGCCATACCACGGTACATGGCTTCTTGAGCAACTTTACATAAACGGTTCGCTAAAATAGATGTTTCACCACCCACGATGTACATCATGTTGGTATCACCGTGGTAACCATCTTTAATCACAGTGACATCGATGTTTAAAATGTCACCTTTTTTTAACTTTTTGCTTTCAGATGGAATACCGTGACACACTACATGGTTCACTGAAGTACAGATCACGTGCTGGAATGCTGGACGACCCGGCGCAGCGCCATAACCTAAACATGCAGGAATAGCTTCTTGTTTGTTGACAATATAGTCATGACAAATCGTATCAAGTTCTAGGGTAGTCACACCTGGAACAATATGCGGTTTGATCATATCCAAAACTTCTGCCGCCAGTCGACCCGCGACGCGCATTTTTTCAATTTCGTCAGGCGTTTTAATTAATCGACGTGGAGCTTCGTAAGTACTGTTCATGATCTCTAAAAACTTTTGGAAATTTGTATGTGACTATGGTATAAATAGCCGCCCATTTTATCAAATGCTTTTTCGTGAATATCTTTCACGAGCTTTGTGCGATGGGGCAATAAAATCCGCACATATATCGACACATTTCTCTGGGTGCCTTTTTAGGTGGAGAATGCGGGTATATGGAGGCCTAACCCAAACTTTAAGGTAAAGAAAATGGCAGATTACAACGTAAGCATGCGCGACCTTCTTCAAGCAGGCGCACACTTCGGTCACCAAACACGTTTTTGGAATCCAAAAATGCGCGAATACATCTTCGGTGCGCGCAACAAAATTCACATCATCAACCTTGAGCACACTGTTCCTGCGTTAAATGATGCTTTGAACTTTGCTAACAACTTGGCTAGCAAAAAGAACAAAGTTTTGTTCGTTGGTACAAAACGTGCAGCTTCTGCAATCATCCGTGAACAAGCTCAACGTGCAGGTCAACCATATGTTGATCACCGCTGGTTGGGTGGTATGTTGACTAACTGGAAAACTCTTCGCCAGTCAATCAACCGTCTAAAAGACCTTCAAACTCAATCTCAAGATGGTACTTTCGCTAAACTTACTAAACGTGAAGCTTTAGAACGTACTCGTGAGATGGAAAAACTTGAACGCGCTCTTGGCGGTGTTAAAAACATGGGTGGTTTACCTGACGCATTATTCGTAATCGATGTTGATCACGAAGCAATTGCAATTAAAGAAGCTAAAAACTTGGGTATTCCTGTTATCGGTATCGTTGATACAAACTCTAACCCAGACAACGTAGACTACGTTATCCCTGGTAACGACGATGCGATCCGTGCAGTTACTCTTTACGCTTCTGCTATGGCTGATGCGATTCTTGCTGGTAAAGAATATGCTCAATCACAAGCAAATGCACAAGCTAAAGGCGAAGAAGCTCCTGCTTCTGAGGCTTAATGCGTTTGACGTAAGCTTGTCATTTTTGCGACACGTGATGGTGGCAAAGTAAGCGTCATGTATGCAGACGGCCCAAGAGACAGCTCTGGGCCGTTTCTGTTCTAAAAAGAATTCATTTTCTACCGTATTTAGGAGATTAACATGACTGCAGTTACAGCAAGCATGGTTAAAGAATTGCGCGATCGTACTGGTCTTGCAATGATGGAATGTAAAAAAGCATTAACAGAAGCGGGCGGTGACATCGAATTAGCGATCGACAACCTTCGTAAATCTGGTCAAGCTAAAGCTGCTAAAAAAGCGGGTAACATTGCTGCTGACGGCGCGATCACTATCGCTCAAGAAGGTAATAAAGCAATCCTTTTAGAAGTTAACTGTCAAACTGACTTCGTTGCTAAAGACGAAAACTTTGCTGGTTTCTCTGCTAAAGTTGCTGCTGCTGCGCTTGCTGCTGGTGTAACTGACGTTGCTCAAATTGCTGAATTGAAACTTGAAGATGGTGCTACTGTTGAAGAAGCTCGTATCGCGCTTGTTCAAAAAATCGGTGAAAACATCCAAGTACGTCGTGCTCAAATCGTTGAAGGCGACAACCTTGCAGTTTACAAACACGGTTTAAAAATCGGTGTTGTAGTTGCATACGCTGGTGATGCTGAAACTGGTAAAGGTTTGGCTATGCACATCGCTGCATTCAACCCAGTTGCTGTAAACGAAGCTGGCGTTTCTGCTGAACTTATCGCTAAAGAAAAAGAAATTGCTGAAGCGAAAGCAATTGAATCTGGTAAACCAGCAAACATCGTTGAAAAAATGGTAACTGGTTCAGTTCAGAAATACTTGAACGAAGTTGTTCTTGAGAACCAAATGTACGTTATCGACAACGATAAGAAAGTTGCAGAAGTTCTTAAAGCAACTGGTACTACTGTTGCTAACTTCGTACGTTTCGAAGTTGGTGAAGGTATTGAGAAAAAAGCTGAACTTTCTTTCGCTGAAGAAGTTGCTGCTGCTCAAGCTGCTGCAAAATAATCTCTGATTATTTGTAGAAAAAAGCCCTCGTTTTAGAGGGCTTTTTTTATGGCTGTAGCTTTACTGATTTCAAAGCTATTCTGACTTTAAATTGTGTGCATTGTTGTTCACAGATCCTATTTTTATCCATATTAATGACTATAATGAGTTGAAAATTTAGATTTAAACTATCTTATGGCAAACAAAATAAACTTAACCATCGGCGGAATTATTGTTGCGCTTGCAGCAGCTTATTTCGGAATTGATTTACAACAACAAAAAACTGCACAAGTTCAGACGACAGCTGAACAAAACTCACAGCCACAAATAGAACCAGTACAACCCGCAGATGCTCAACAAAAAGGGCAGAGTGCTGAAGATATTATTGCGCATGCATTTAAAAATAAACTCAGTAATGTTCAGGTTGAGGGTGCAGGTCAAGTCAAAGCGGTACTTCGAGATGATAATGAAGGTAGTCGCCATCAAAAGTTCATTTTGACCTTAAATAATGGTCAAACGCTTTTGGTCGCGCATAATATCGATCTAGCCCCACGAATTGACGACTTACAAAAAGGCGATACAGTTCAATTTTACGGTGAATACGAATATTCAGATAAGGGTGGTGTGATGCATTGGACACATCACGATCCGAATGGACGTCATCAAGATGGTTGGTTAAAGCATCAAGGTAAAACCTATCAATAAAAATCACGTAGTCATTTTAACTTTAGTCATTTAAATGATCATGATTCAGATGAAGCTATAAACATAAAATTGGATTAATCATATTGAGTAAAAGCCAGTGTTTAAACACTGGCTTTTTGGTCGTATAAATAGAAAAAATGATTGGAAATACCAGAGATAAATACACCTATAAACAATAGGGTTTTAAGCATCGAATATGAAGAAAACCGATGTGGAATAAGTGAAAAAGAGATCTATGAAATTAATCGTGCTCTAAATGCTCTTTATTTGCGATTTATAGCGTGTTTTCCAATTACTAGGTACTTTTCCTGCAAATGTATCTAAACACCAAATAGGGCCAATGAGGAGGAATTGGAGATCTTTGAAAAAAGAGGGCTTTTTACCTTCAATTTTATGGCCATAAAATTGACCAATCCATGCGAATATAAAGAGCGCGATATAAAAGCCATATCCAACTGGTAACACCCAAATTAGCCATGCCATGATTAATGTTAACGCGGCCATTGCAACAGCAAGGACAATGTCTAAACGTGCGTAAAAGATAAATGCTAAAGCAAGTAAGACAGCAGTAAGTAGCGCGCTAAAATGCGCCAATATGCCAACGATTGAAAAATAAATCGTGGGTACGCAAATCCAGTGAATCATTTTATTGGTTTTATTTTGATGACTTTCGCTGTATTCATCAAACCATTCGTTGATTGTTTTCATGATAGTCCTTAATCATGGGGAAGGACTCCAATATAAACAAGAATGGAGGAAGGGTCAAAATCAGGATTACTGATGATTTGAAAGGCTAAGAGGCTACAAATAAAAAAACCACGCTAGGCGTGGTCTGTTAAATGCAGTCACTTCATTGGAGAATTAAGAATTTGGACCGTCTACGCGCTCAATACTCACGTTTGCAGTACCGGCACTGGTAATACCCAATTGCTTAGCAGCACCATAAGATAAATCAAGAACACGGTTACCATGGAATGGACCACGGTCATTTACTTTCACCACGACGCTTTTACCATTATTGCGATTCGTAACACGAATAAAGCAATTAAGTGGCAGGCTACGATGTGCTGCTGTAAGTGCGTTCATGTCAAACGTTTCACCGCTTGCTGTTTTACGACCGTGGAATTGACGACCGTACCAAGAAGCAGTACCTGTTTGAGTGAACTTACGAACAGTATTCGATGCAACAGTGTTTAACTTTTCAATCACTGAAGGCTCATCTTCAGGAATTTCGATTTTAGCAGCGATGGTTTGACGACGAATTTTATCGCCAGAACGCTCAGTGATTGAAAGGCTACTTAAATTCGTAAAGTTTGAATTGAAGCTTTGAGCTTCTTTATTCAATACACGAGCTGCAAGACGCGAGTTGTCATTATCATGATTGAATGATGATGACTGAACCATCTCAGCTTGTGACTGACTTAGCGCAACTGCCGTGGCAAGCGCTAAGGCATATTTAAAAATTGATGACTGCATTGTTTATCTCCCAATGGCATATTTACTGGTTCAACTAAGTCGCTGATATCCATGTAAACACGTCTGATATTTCACTTTTGCAACTATATTTAACGAGATGGATAATATTCATGCCATCAATAGGCTGTCTAGTGTTTAATTAAAATACTTTGAAAATGTCTAAAAAATTAACAATAGTTGGTTAAAAAATAATCAATAATGTAACAAGGTGTGTAAAATGTCGAATAAATGCTCATTTTGGTGAAAATATTTGTTGACTTTTTTGCTCTATAAGAAAAAACCAGTCTTATCGACTGGTAACTTCAGTGCCTAAAAGCCATAGTGCAGTCGCATACATACGGCTTTTGTTATAGGTTGTAATGACCTGAAAATTTGGATAAGTGATGTAATAAATTGGTCCAAAACTATCTTGCAATTGGATGACATTGACTAAATCGAGATCATCGATTTTTACCAATGGATTCATAGGGGTTACACCTTGAGCCTTGAGTACACCATAGGGTGTTGGCTGGTTTAAATCCTTTGCAATAATAGCATCTGGGTTGTTTCCGCTATAGCGAGCAGCAAAAGCGATCGGTTGATTACGCTGCCAACCATAATTTGCTAAATAATTTGCAATTGAACCAATGGCATCGACAGCCGAATTACGCAGGTCAACATGACCATTGCCATCGTAGTCCACACCAAATTTTGGAATGTTACTTGGCATAAATTGAGGATAACCCACAGCACCTGCATATGAACCGACGACAGAGTTGGTTGGAACACCATCTTTATATGACCAAGCAATCAGTGCAGCAAGTTCATCTTGGAAATATTGCGCACGGCGTTCATAGCCAAAACCAAGGGTCGCCAAAGCATCACGGGTAATAAAATTACCTTTATTGCTGCCGTAGCCTGTTTCAACACCCAAAATGCCTAAAATCACGGATTGAGGCACACCAAATTGTTGTTCTGCACGATTTAAAGTGTCGGCATATTGATTTTTGAAGCGAACGCCGCGTTGAATTGTACTTTCAGCTAAAAAATTGGTTTTGTATTGGTACCAAGGCTTTGATTCACCAGGTCTATTCATAATGCTAATAATGTTGGGTAGGTTTTTACTGCCTTGCATTGCCCAATCAATTTGATTTTCACTCAGACCATAGGTTTGCATTGCATTTTGTTTAAAGCTTGCATATGCCGGATGAGATTGGAAGTCGTTAGCCTGACAAAAACTGGTCAGTGAAATTGAACCGGCCATAATGGCAATATGTGATAGTTTTTTATAAAAATTTCGATTTAGCATAAATAAAAAATTTCCAGTTGCTTTAGCGATGAGTATGAACAAAATTTCGAGGGGAAAAGATCCTGAAAATTGTGATGACCTTCTAGTTTCATAGCTCATTAAAGGTAAACGTTACCAATAGCAACTAAGATACCACTGACAGCGCATGCTTTCATAAATAGATATACAAAAAAAGACAAAGCAAAGGATTTTTTCGTAGTTAACATATTGAAAAGTGACATATTCATTTACATAACTTGCAAATATTCACAAATCATTTGAAATATAGATGACTCTAAAACTCATGCGTCATAAAAACGCAGAACGAGTAAACTTTATCGCGTTGCGAAATACTGTTTAGAAGCTACATAAGTTGCAATGTTATATCTAAAAATAAAGGGACAGGATTAAAAAGGTACCGGTCTAAAACACCCATATGCAAGCAGTGGTTTATTCATTACATAGTTTTTGTTCGCCAACGCTTCAATGCTGTTGAAAACGTTGCTATATATAGTAGAAATATAGACTGAATGTTAAAAAAGAAAGAGATTGAATATTGAAATGGATGCATTGAAATTTAAGCCAAAATGACGGCAAGCATTCAAATCCTGTTTGTAATCAGGTTCTTTCTTTTCTGTGTGGATTTTTAAAAATAGTACATATAAATGTACTGTCATTTAATTGAGATCAGTTCATATTCTAGAACTGTGTTTGCATGACTATATATAGTCATTGTATCGGGATTCAGTTTTATGCGTTTAACCATAAAAAAACCTAGCCGAAGCTAGGTTTTTATTTGTAGCATGAATTATTTGTTAAACATCGCATCGTGTGCTTCTGCAAGGGCACCTAGCTCTTCTTTGGTTAGATTTGGGAAAATCTTATCAATCGCGATATGTATTGCTTTAATCACGGCAGAAGATCCGATATCGGCTGCTTTACGTTTAATCATGCCTAAATCGAGTGTTTTATTAAAGTCATTCATAAAATGACGTACTGCAGCTTCAGCAAACTGTTTATACAGTTCACCAAAAGCAGCTTTATTGACATCTACACCTGATTTAATTTCGGCATAACTGTTCTTAAGGTTAGTGACCAGTCCTGCATCTAAGCTCAGACCTACACGATGAGCGCCGACTGTGTCCTGAAATAAACTTCGTTCTGAAAATTCAATGGATTGTTTCACCACATCATTCGGAGATTTACCCAATAGCTGCTTTAACAATACAGCGACTGTTGATTTGACATAGCCAGCCAGTTTTTCTGCTGTGTCGCGCTTGTCGCTTGCAGGAAACAGATGAACAGGAGCTAATATAGTTGCACCAATGATTTCTTCATTAATCAGCAAAGCTGTTTTATCACGTAAAGGATAAAGTGGTTCACTCGAATTTTTTTTCGCGTGACCAGTTTGGATACTGCTTAGAAGTTCCTCAGAAGGAATAAAACCAAAAAATGGCATCACTAACCTCAATTTTTTTATTGTCGCGCCAATCGAATGGGGCGAGGCATCCATGTTAAATCCGATACACGACAAGGGTTGATATCCAATCCACCACGGCGTGTATAGGCAGCATATACCATCAGCTGACTTGGTTTTAAATGTTGCCAAATATCGGCAAACATTTGCTCCACACATTGTTCGTGGAAACCATTATGCTGACGGTAAGAAATAATATAAGCCAGAATACTACGATAACAAGGCTTAGTACCTTTATACCGTATAAATACCGTTCCCCAATCAGGTTGACCCGTGACTGGACAGTTACTTCTTAATAAATGTGAATAAAGTTGAATTTCAACTTCTTCTTGCGCTGCATCTTCATCTAAAGAGAGTAAAGCTGCATTTGGATGATTTTCTAACTGGGTGGGTTCTAAGTCATCAATACAGATGCCTTGCGGTTTTGAAATTTCAACATCATCGACATGAAATAGATCAATAGTCACAGCGGCATTGGCTGCTGCTGATAAGTCTTTTTCTACAGTTGCTTTAAACGCTGCCTGAGAATCAAATTTGGTAAAGTTCATACTATTAAAGTAGAGCTTTAAAGATTTCGATTCGATCAGGTTGTCTGAACTTGCTGGCAAAGTTAAACGACCAATAGCAACTTGAGGCACACCAGAAGCATTTAACCAAGAAATTTCAAAAACATGCCACCAGTCTTTACCTTGGCGGATGCCTTCCACATGGGCATATTGTTCACGTGCAGTGGCACGTGCAATCGGAAACAGAATATCGGGTTGATATTCTGTTGGGTAGTTGGTGTCTTTACCTAAAAGGGATTGTTCTACACTCATTATTCACGCATTCCTGAACCACGAGAAAGTAAATGATACGCCACGCCATAAAGTACAACGCAACATGCAGTAATAACTGTCAGTGAAATGCCGACATTCACATCGCTATGGCCCAAAATACCGTAGCGGAAAGCATTGACCATATACACGACAGGGTTGATTAAAGAGAGATTTTGCCAAAAAGGACTCAGTGATGAGATGGCATAGAAAACACCGCCTAAATAAGTCAGCGGAGTCAGGACGAAAGTCGGGATAATCGAAATGTCGTCAAAAGATTTTGCATAAACAGCATTAATAAATCCGCCAAGAGAAAACAGCAGCGAAGTAATGAGAACTGTATATATAGTTACGAAGATATTGGTCAGGTGTAATTCAGTAAAAAATAGGCTCATCACAGTGACAATAAAACCGACTAAAACACCACGGCAAACACCACCGATCACATAACCCCAAAGCACCATGTGTAACGGCACTGGACTCATGATTAATTCTTCGATGCTTTTTTGAAATTTTGCACTAAAGAAACTGGATGACACATTGGCATAGCTGTTGGTAATGACCGCCATCATAATTAAGCCGGGCACGATGAACTGCATATAGCTAAAACCACCCATTTGCCCAATGCGTGAACCGACTAAATTACCGAAAATCACAAAGTACAAACTCATGGTGATTGCCGGTGGGAGAAGGGTTTGCGGCCAAATACGCATGAAACGGCGAATTTCTTTATACACTAAGGTGTAGAGGGCAATACACAGTTGGTTAAAATTCATTGTGCTGCACCTTCAAGATTTTTTTCGACCATACGGACAAATAGTTCTTCTAGTCGGTTAGATTTATTACGCATACTTCGAACTTGAATACCTTGAGATTCCATGAGTTGGAATAAATCATTCAAGGTATGGCCTTTATCCATAGTGACTTCTAAGGTGACAGGATCTACTAAGTTGAAACGGACACCAATAATTTCTATATGGATCGGTTCAATGGGTTCGGCTAGATCGAAAATAAATGTTTCTTCATTCAACTGGCTGAGGAAACCTTTCATGCTGGTGTCTTCTTTAATCACACCACGATCAATAATTGCGATTCGACGGCACAACATTTCAGCTTCTTCTAAATAGTGTGTCGTTAAAATAATAGACGTGCCTTTTTCGTTCATTTCAGTGAGGAAATCCCACATCGAACGGCGTAGTTCAATATCAACACCAGCAGTCGGCTCATCTAAAATCAGCAGTTTAGGTTCATGCATCATGGCACGAGCGATCATTAAACGGCGTTTCATACCGCCCGATAGCATGCGTGCTTGGGTGCTACGTTTTTCCCAAAGGCCAAGCTTTTCTAAATATTCCTCTGCACGTTTCTCTGCTATCTTTTTAGAAATACCGTAATAACCAGCTTGAGTCACCAAAATATCAAATGTTTTTTCAAATTGACCAAAGTTAAATTCTTGAGGTACAACGCCCAAACACTGCTTTGCATGCGAGGGATGGGTATCTAAATTGTGCCCAAAAATTTCGACAGTACCTGAAGTTTTACGGGTTAGTGAACTGATAATACTAATCGTGGTAGATTTTCCTGCACCATTGGGACCTAAAAGTGCATAAAATTCACCTTCGGGTACTGTTAAATCAATACCTTTAAGCGCCTGAAACCCATTTTTATAGGTTTTTGACAGCTGCTTTAACGTTAGTGCATCAGTCATAAATAATTCACTCTATAAATAGTGTGAGTATTGTGCGATATCGGGGCAAATAAACCAAGTAAATCGTATGGAATTCTGCATTTTAAAAATAGAACGTTGTATAAAGCTTAAGCAGAAAAAAGCCTAACATCTATATAGTTGCTTTACCTTACAGTTTTTTTTGTTATGATGTGCGCAATCCAAAATAAGCGCTCATAGCTCAACTGGATAGAGTACAGGTCTCCGAAGCCTGTGGCGTGGGTTCGAGTCCCGCTGAGCGCACCACTTACATATTTCAATACATACCAAAATAACCGCAAATCCTTATAAATACTGTATTATCGCTCCTTTCTTTGTTTCAACTTGTTCCATGTAGTGCCGCTATAATCCGAATTTTTAGCAGTACATTTAGCAGTACAACATGGCAGCACTAAATAATGTACTACTAAACATGGCCAGAACTGTCGTAAGTCTCACTGATACCAGGATCAAATCAGAAATTACTAAGCACAAAAAATCACCAGATAAGATTGTAAAACTGTCTGACGGTGGTGGTTTATTTCTACTTTTAGATAAAAAAGGTGGAACTTATTGGCGGTTTGATTATTTTAAACCCATAACAAAAAAGAGAACCACGATTGGCATTGGTATTTATCCAGCGATGACGTTGGCGGAAGCGCGAAAACATCGTGAAGAGTATCGTGAGCTACTGTCACAAGGTATAGATCCATTCACGCATAAGCAGCAATTAGAAGAACAAGCGCGATTTGCGTTGAATAATACATTTGAAGCTGTGGCTCGCGAATTTATGCAAACAGAAAAACTGGCTGAATCAACGCGGCATCGTAACGAATTTGTTTATCAGTATTTATTCGATGCAATCGGGAAAAAACCGATTCATGAAATAACGGCCCGTCAATTATTAGATGTTTGTCAAATTTATGAGAGGCAAGGGAAATCTGAAACGGCAAGACGCATGCGCTCTAAAGCCGGTCAAGTGTTTAAATATGGATTGGTGCTTGGTCTTTGTGACAGAAATGTCGCATTAGATATTCAGGGATTATTGCAGCCACATCGGGCGACTCATCATGCTGCAGTAACAGATCCAAAATTGTTGGGTGAACTTCTAGTTGCGATTGATCAATACACAAAGCGTGGATCTATCGTCATGTGTTACGCATTGCGAATATTGCCACATGTTTTTGTGCGCCCTGGTGAATTACGTGCAGCCAAATGGGCGGACATAGATTTAGAAAATAGCACCTGGTCTTATACGCCGGCCAAAACAGAAAATGCGATTGGTACACAGTTAATAGTGCCTCTATCACACCAGGTAAAAAAGCTTTTTGAAGAACTCAAAATGGTGACTGGTAATAATGAATACTGTTTTGCGAATTATTGGGGAAAAACACGGCTTTTATCTGACAGTTCTATCAATAAAGCACTTAAAAATTTAGGTTGGGAAAATGGTGAAACAACAGGGCATGGTTTTCGTGCAACTGCTCGGACGTTGCTAGATGAAGTTTTAAAATTCCCGATTGAGCGTATTGAACAGCAGCTGGGGCATCAAGTGCGTGATATGCATGGACGTGCCTATAATAGGACAAAATATTTAGATGAACGTCGAGTAATGATGCAAGCCTGGTCAGATTATCTGGATAGCTTAAAAGAAAAAGCCCTTAGTTTATAAGGGCTTTGATTTGTTCTGCATATGCTTCCGAAAGTTTATCAGGTAATTTGACACGTACTGATCGGCCAAATTCAATTCGTTCAAGTTCACCGCGATCAAACATTCTATAAACTGTAGTGCGGCCAATATCTAAAAGTTTGCAAGTTTGACTAATCGTTAAAACCATTATTTAGCCTCCTTTTCATCCAGCAGCTGCGCAAGCAGTACTGCACCTGTACGAATGCGATTCACTAATTTCGTGACGTTAGCATCCTCGTAAGTCACAATATCATTTCGAAATTTAGGCAATGGTAGTTCTCGGCCAGCCTTTGAAAACTCATGATTGATATGCGCCACAATTTTGTTTTCAAGCTTACGTTTGAAGTTGGGGTTTTGAAGCATTTCAATGTGAGTCATTAATTTATTTTTCATGCTGATGCTTCCTTTCTCAATTGCTTAGTGCGTTCACGGCATTCAACGCAGTGGCACTTTCCGCTTTTATATACTTTGTATACAGTCAAACCATGTAAATCACATTTACCCTCAAAATAGTTTTGACCGGCATCTAGAGCTTTGGTTTTGGCATCAAAGTTAAATTTGTGACGTTGCTGTTCTTTCGTCAGTTTCTTTTCAATAGTTTCCAATACTGGACGATTAACACTCACTGAACGTGTCATCATCTTCCGCATAGTTTCCTGACTTGTTGTATATGACTCAGGTTTCGATCGACTAACACCTGATTGGCCAAAAGGGATTTGTTTCACTTTGCCCTTAGCCTTAAGAAAGTCGTCGACTTGGTTGGCAAGGGCAATAGCTTTGCCCTGATTGATGTAAACATCATGTGCAAGATTCGAGTTCATTGATGCTCTCCCAATTCTTGAATCAAACGCGCTGCAGTAACACTGTCAACGGTCGCAGGAACGATATGGTTTCCCAGCATATGAAAGGTGATGACATGTGCATCATTGGTTTTGCGGTAGACCACATTTGTCATGTTTGCTAAATGGATCGTATGTTCTGCATTATTCAAATCAGTAAACTGAAGCATGTCTTATTCTCCAATTTTAGTTTTATGTTGCATTGCTTGCGCCTTCAGTTCACCAGCATGATTAATCATCAAGCGGAAAAATATTGAGGCAGCTAAAACAGCGGGACAAACTATAAAAATGAACACGGCAACATGGCCATAATGTAAACTCATGGCACATACCCCACAGCGTCCACAGCATTGTTAAGGTGCTTGTCTTCATCAGATAGAGCAACTGGAGTGTCTTGGATCAAACAATGACAGCATTGTTCGTCCGTATAATTTGGACATTTCCCTTGGCAAGCATGGCCACCTTTTTTTCGATGCAGTTTTGGCCATGAATCAATGACTGATTGCTCAGGTACGATGCTTTCAGGGGTAACTGATAAGTTCATACATACTCCTCGATCAATTGAGCACGCATAGCCTTTGCAACATCGTCAAGCCATTTAGCTTTTTCTGTTAAATCAATAAATTCGAAATTGATTGCAGCATCAATGAATGCATTTGCTTGTGCAATTGCGATTGTAAATTCGTGTTGATTGTTTGATTTGTAGATGCTGTGAATAGCAGTCTGAATCTGTGAAACAGCACGTTCTTTGTAGAAATCAAAATCTTTGACTTGTGGTTGCGCAAAGTCATCAGCGAGTAGACGACTGACAATGATTTGATCGAATTGATCATTTTTTTGAGGATTTAAATTTTTCATAAAAAAACCTAAGTAGAGTTAGATTGAAATTAATCTAACCTAGCTTAGGTTTTGTGGCAACTATTATTTCTAAGTTTGCTTAGAAATATTTTTTAATAATTGTTTTTTATAGAAATTTTTTCGAAGGTTCAAATCTTCCTACGTATTTTCCTTTATAAAGACAATTTTCTTTTAAGTCTATGATATTGGGTTGAAAATTAGGATTAAGGGCTTGCAGATACATGCGATTATGATCTCTAACTAATGCTTTAAATGTTGCATCACCATCACATTGAGCAACGATCATTTCGCCTGTTTGTACGGATTCAAAATCAACATCGGGGTCGATACACACATAATCGCCGTCATTGAAGTGAGGGGCGTTGCTCGTTCCCTGGATGATCATATAAAAACTATTTTTGCCAGCATTTGGTGGAGCAGGTAGCCATTGTTCGATTTCATAATTTTCCAAAGATCGAATACTGGTCCAGTTACCAGCCTGTACATAACTTAAAACAGGCAGTAAGCGTACTACTGGGCGTGGATCTCTTACTGATGGTTCAGAGTCTTCAATTCCGTATTTCAAGAAATTAACTGTCGTATCTAATATTTCTGCAACAGCCATCAAGGTTTGAAATTGTGGTTCGTTTACATCTCGTTCCCAGTAGCCAACAGTCACATCGGATACATCTACCAGATTGCCAAGCTTTCCTTGAGTTAGTTTTTTACTTTTTCTCAATTGTTTGATTCTTGAGCCAAGGGTTTCCATAAGCTTTCCAAAAAAATAAATCTAAGCCATCTTAGCTATTGACGCTCAGTAAAAACTTCGGTTTAATAAATCTAAGGCAACTTAGATTTATGGAATAAATATGACTCGTCGTGAAGCAATGGCACTTTTAGGTGTGAACAAACTTTTTCAGTTAGCAGACAAACTTGAATTGACTACGGCTGCAATCGCGCAATGGGGAGATGATGCAGATATACCAGAGTATCGCGAATATGAAGTCAGAGAATTGGCTGCTGGTCGAGTTCCAAAACGTTTACTTAAGTCTAAGCAAAATTTAACTGCATCTGCGGTCTTAGAAAATATCCAAAATTAAGGACAAATTAGATATGAGTGATTTTTTATCAAATTTCGCTGCACAAAATGCTGTCTTACCTTTGGATGTTGCGCTATATCGTGCTTGTAAAGATAGACATGGAAGTAAAGCCGCCATAGCTGAAATTCATGGGTTTAATCCAATGGTATTCAGCAAATGTGTTGATATACAAAATACGCAATATCATTTGCATCCTGAGCATGTCGAAGCAATTTTGAACTACACAAAAGACATCCGTATTTTGCAAAGTGCAGCTGCCGCGCATGGTAATGCAGTGGTTTACGAATTACCTGCCGTTATTGATATTCATGACACGGGCTTTTTGGCCAATATAGGTGCAATTTCAAACCGTGTAGGTGAATTATTCACATCGGTGAGTGATGCATTGAAAGATGGACGAATAGTCGATGTTGAATTGGCAAGCATTGAAAAAGATGCAATGTGTCTGATTGCAGCTGTGGCACAACTTAAAAAATTAGCCCGTCAAAAGGCAGAAAATGATGTGGAGACAAATTAATGGCTCTAACATTTGATCAAGTGCGGGATGCTGCGCTCGGACGTTGGAAAGATCTTGTATACCCAGCATTTGGCATCACAGTACCAGCTAAAAAAAATATGCATGGTCCATGTCCGATTTGTGGCGGTAAAGACCGTTTTCGTTGTGACGACAAACAGGGAAAAGGTACGTGGATCTGTAATCAATGTGGTGCAGGTGATGGATTTGCACTGATTGAAAAGTCTCGCAGCATGAACTATTCAGAAGTTTTAAGCGAAGTTGGTGCGGTACTGGGCTTATCTGCAGAAACCAAAGTCACAGATGCAGACCGTAAAAAATGGAAAGAAAAGGCCGAAGCACAGGCCAAAGCAGCTGAACTTGAAGAGCGTAAAGCACAAGAAGCTGCAGCCAAACGTGCGGCACGGATCTGGGCCTATAAATCATCTGATCGTGATTGCCCGTACTTGGCACGCAAGCAGGTTCAAAACCATGGCTGTCGCATAAATGGCAAAGGAAATCTGATTGTTCCGCTGTTTGATATAGACGGAAAAATTTGGAATGTTCAAGAAATTCATGCGGATGGCCATAAGCCTTTTTTACCAGGCGGGCGAGTCAGCGCATGTTTTTACATGATTGGCCAGGTGACTCAGCAAGATCAGATTATCTGCATAGCAGAAGGCTATGCGACGGGTGCCAGCATTTATGAGGCGACCGGTCACGTCACGGTTGTGGCGTTTAATTCAGGAAATATAGACAAAGTGGGTAAAGAAATACGCATATTGCATCCGCATGCACGTCTTGTGTATTGCGCTGACGATGATAGCCATTCAACGCCACCTGATGCAGGCTTAAAAGCTGCGAATAAAGCTGTGGCTGCAACAGGCGGTATTGTAATTCTCCCCAAATTTAGTCAAGCGGTGAACGTATGAGTCAAGATGAAATTTTAGAGCAGCCACAATCAAATTCTCACCCATCTGACTTTAATGATCTGCATGTGAGTGAGGGTTTGCAGGTTGTACGGGAGCAGATCGCAAGCGGAATTTCTTCTCAATTTTCTGCTTTTGAAGTTCCCCCACACCCCCCTGAAATGGCAAGCCAAGATTCGGGGCGATTTTCAGCAGAGGATCAGGCATTTTTGGCAGAAGATGAGCCAAATACGCATAATCATGATGATTTTATGCTTGAAACGTATACCGAGCAGGACTTAGTCGAGCGTGAAAATCATTCTGGTGGGCAGCAACAAGAGGGGGATGGGGAATCAGAAGACTTTGAGCGTCCAGATTTTACAGTTGAAAAATGTTTAAGTCGCTTCATGTTGGTGGAGGGTAAAACTGACGTATGGGATTCCTTCCGTAAAAAAACCATTAAAGCGGTTGCATTTACAAAAATGGTTGGAAAATCGGTTGCTGAGCGTTGGCAATCGCATCGCAATCGTAAAATGATTGATCAGGATACCTTAAAAACCGAAGTGGATAGTCAGACAGCAATAGAAATCACTGACTTGATTAAACGCTATGTGCATTTGGAGGGTACGCTAGAGTCTTGGGATACACTTCATCGTGAACGTGTTAAAAATGCAGCGATTCGAGAAGCATTTCCAAATCAATACGAGATCTGGTTTAAATCTCCGCATCGTCGCATGATTCATAATACTGATTTGGTATTTGACCCGACGAATTCATCTAAACCACATCAAATTAACCGGTTTACTGGGCTTGAGATCGTTGCAGCAACAGATCCTGATGCACCAGACATGTTGATGAACCGAAAAGACGCTTATGAAAAATGTAAAAGTTTTGACCAGTTATTGCGCCATTTGTGTGTTGGGGAGCCGCAGGCATACGGCTGGTTAATTCGATGGTTAGCATATCCGCTTCAACATAAAGGGGCCAAAATGGCCACGTCAATACTCATGCACGGTAATATTCATGGTGCAGGTAAATCGCTATTTTTTGGCGGCATTATGGAGAAAATCTACACAAAGTATCATAAGACCCTCGACCAGCGAGATCTGGAAAGCCAATATAACGACTGGGCTGATGAAGTGCTTTTTTTGCTGTTTGAAGAAATTGCAAATAATAAGACCAAGCACGGCATGATGGGATTTATTAAGCATTTGATCACTGGATCTAAGCTATCGATTCATCAAAAATTCTTGTCATCTATGCAACAGGCAAACCACATGAATACGGTATTTTTATCGAATCATACACAGCCTTTGCCAATTGAAGAAAATGACCGCCGGTTCTTGGTGCTGTATCCCAAGTCCACTGTACCGCAGGAATTATTAGACCAGGTTGTTGCGGATCTGGACGATAACGATGTGATAGAAGCATTTTATGCAACACTGTTACAAGTTGATTTGACAGGGTTTAATGCCCACACTAAGCCGCCAATGACCAAGGCAAAACGGGAAATTATTGAATATACACGGGCAGGTTATGACACGTTTATTGTTCAGTGGATCGCTGAAGAAACGGACTACCCCTACTGTACGTGTACGGTATCCCAGCTCTATGACGCTTATCAAAAATGGTCCAAAAAAACCAATGAGCATATTGTTAGTCTAAAAAGATTTATGGGTGAAGCTAAAAAATATGGTGTGATCTCGACGGAGAAACAGGAGCATTGGCGAAAACCATCTCAGTCAGCAAACAAGCAGCAAAGTAAATTGGTGGTTATTGGAGTGATGCCTGAGCAGACAGAGGATAAGCTGGGAATTATGCGACCAACTGTGAAAATGGATTGGTACGGTGCAGACATCGAAAAATTTGACAAGTCGTTACAAGGTGATAATAATGATGCTCCATACCCATTCCCATAATAATTACAGGGTTAAATGTGTACCATGTGTACCATCGTGTTTACCATTTATGACCAATGGTACACATCTGCAAGCCTTACCACATAACACTTTATTGTCCAATGTTTACCATGTGTACCATTGCGCGCGCACGCGCACACGGGAAAATTTTGCAGCCAGTAATTATGATTTAAATTTCTATTTCAAAAATGATTTAAAAAAATTCTCTTGCGTGAGAGATATTGTATTAATGGTACACAAGGTACACATTTCTCTAAAAGCCTTAATATATAAGGCTTGTGTATGTGTACCATTTTTATACAACGGTACACAAAAAACGCCAATGGTAAACATTGCATTCCAAGTATTTGTTTTTAATGTTTTTTTCATGTGTACCATTGTTGAGGGACGTTTCTAATGGAAAAATTCATGCGTTTACTCAATCCAAAGTCAATCAATTACGAAGCAGATCGCATTGATGGTGGCCAGCCTGCAATGACAGCACAAGATATTCTGCTAGCAATGAGCTTTGCAAAGCTGACTAAGCTACAAGACAACCTAATCCGCTTAAAATACTTTGGTGCAAACACCAAAGGCAATGTACAAATCTTTAGTGAAATTCTAGTTGGCAAGTATGAACAGCAGTTCACTGATGCGGGTGTGAATCAGATTTATCATCAGTCCATCGTGCTGATTGCATTGACCGAGTTTTGTTTGGTCCCTGCAAGTTATAAACCTACTGAGCGTGCACGTGCTTCAATTTGTGGCTGGAGTGATACGACTGTTAGAAATCATATGAAAATCTGTGTTGAGTACACACTTAAAGATTTGAATGCTGAGTTATCTTTTGGCGAAGAAAAGATTTTTACTTGTATAAGTAAATCTAAGTAAACTTTGATATTGACTCAAAAGCAAAATGAGGTTAAATTTTACCACAATGGAAAACTCTAGATAAAAGCGCTGTAGTTCTCCATGGAACCGAAAGGTTCTTTAAACAAACTGCATGATTACCCCTGAAAGTTCATGCAGTTTTTTTATGCCCGCATGTTGCACTGGTCGCAATCATGCGGGTTTTTTTATGGGATACGCAGACATGGGTAAAAAGAATCGAGCAGCTCACTGGCAGGAGCATGAGCAATCAGCCGACAAAGCTGAGAAGGCCAGAGCAAAACCGCTAAAAGATGACAAGGCCAAAGCATGGCGTAAAGCCTGTGCAGATTATCTACTGGCGAATCGATATTGCTATGACTGCACTAAGCGTGGTTATACAAGCCCAGCAGATCAGGTTGCGCACATTGATCAGCCTATAAGCCAAGTGAAGTTCTGGAACATCGATAACTGGCAGGCATTGTGTGAGCCATGCTTCCAGCGGATCACTGAGGGCAAGCCACTGACTGTTCAGGAACCCATACCTAAAGACGCGAAATTATATACGGTGAAGTAATGGCACGATTAACAAAGCTGGGTGGATCACTGCCCACACTTAAAAGTAATCAACCGACCTTGGCCAAACAAGGAAACTATGGCCAAGGTCGTGGCGGTCGGCCATGGCGTCGGATCAAACGTGAAGTGCATGAACGTGATAACTGGACGTGCTGCAAGTGCCAGCGTGTATCCATGAACCTTGAGTGTGACCATATCGTAAACAAAGCCCAAGGCGGAACGGATGACATGGACAACCTGCAGTCGTTATGCAAGCAATGCCATGACCAGAAGACACAACAAGAAAGCAAACACGGGATGCAAAGATTTTAGAACATACAGAACCGGCACACGTTAGCTTAGTTCAATGTTGACAGCTCGGAATAGACGGCATATTGATTGAATCTGTAGGCGATACATAAATCTGAAAGTGGAGAGCTAGTAGGGTGGTGTCTCAGTACTCGTGAATAGCTTCGGGTGAACACTAAGACTGACTAACACTGTGCAAGGTTCGCATCTTGCCAATCAAGAAGCCTAGCTTCTGCTTGATGAAGCCGTTGGGTGATGAAACGTTAAGCACAAAGACTTGATATGCCTTGAATGAGTGAACTCCCTGTCAGCAACGGCAGGGATTTTTAATTCGTGGAACATATATCGTGATTCATTTTATTAAAGTTTTCGTGGAACATTTTAATAAAATGAATGACTTGCATCATATTGGTGCGCATTTAACCCCGTGGGGGGTATCAAAATTTAAAAATTTCGGTCCCAGCGGACACCGCCCCCTAATCTCATTTGTAAAAAAATTCCTGATTTGAGCAAAAGTAAATAAACTTTTTATTCAAAATCATAAATTTAGGTTAATTTTTTTAAATATTCAGCATTGAAGGTGAAAATATGGCTTTGACTGAACAGATGAAAAAATTTGCTCATGCCAAACTGAAAAATGATCCAGAGACTGGAAAGCAACTGTCAAATAAACAAGCGGCCATTGAAGCGGGCTATTCAGAGAAGTCGGCTGGGTCGAAAGGCAGCCAGCTGGCGCAAAATCCCGAGGTCATTACCTACCTGGACGGGCTTGTAAAATCAGGGGGAGAGGGGGCGGCGGTCTTTGAATCTATGACCTTGGGCGAAGCCGCGATACAAGCCGACTTCAAGGAGATGGAGAGTGTAACAAACTCTTTAGAGTTTTTGCGATCAATTTATAAAAATGCACGCTTGGAACGTAAAGTGCGAATTGAAGCTGCCAAAGCTGCTTTGCCGTATGAGTTTGGCAAAGTGGGTGAAATGGGTGTAAAGCAAGGCCGTGAAAATGCGGCTGGTGATGTTTCTGAAAATGACAATGACTTTGCAACTGCTGGTAATCAACGTGCAGCTCGGGGTCAGCATAGAGTGAGTTGATATGTCTTCAATGTCCCCGATCTGGACAACAGCTTGCCCTGATTGGGAAAAGAAGATTCTGGCAAAGGAATCGCTGATTGCCTGCACGCCGTTGTACCCAGATGAAGCCGAAATGGCTTTGAATGTTTTTAAGAAACTGACGCTGGTTGATGTTGCTGGAAAGCCTAAAGTTGGTGAAGTCACAGGGCAGTGGGTTTTTGATTTTGTTGGTGTGATTTTTGGTGCTTACGATTACGAAAAAAATGAACGCTTAATCAACGAATTTTTTCTGCTCATTAGCAAGAAAAATACAAAATCAACGCTTGCTGCGGGCATCATGCTGACTGCGATTATTTTGAATGATCGTCATTCTGCTGAATTTATTATTTTGGCCCCAACAAAAGAAGTTGCTGATAACTCGTTTAAACCAATTCGCGACATGATTCGTGAAGATCCAAAGTTGAATGCGCTGTTTAGCGTGTCAGAACATACTCGAACCGTCACACATCGTAAGACCAAAGCAACTTTGGCAGTTGTAGCAGCGGATACCGGATCTGTAGGCGGTAAAAAAGGGGCTTATATTCTTGTGGATGAGCTTTGGATTTTTGGCAAACGTGCCAATGCTGAAGCCATGCTTGAAGAGGCCACAGGCGGTATGGCTTCTTTCCCGGAAGGTTTCCTGATTTGGTTGTCTACGCAGTCAGATGAACCGCCAGCTGGCGTGTTTAAAAAGAAATTGGATTATGCTCGAAAGGTGCGTGATGGTGAGATTATCAATCCATCATTCTTGCCGTTGCTGTACGAATTTCCGCAAAGCATGATTGATGATGAAAGCTATCTGAACCCAGACTATTTCTACGTGACCAATCCCAACTTAGGGCGTTCTACCCATATTCGTTATTTGCTGAATAAGTATGAGCAGGCGAAAGAGAGTGGTGCAGATTCAGTTCAAATTTTCTTGGCGAAATATTTGAATGTCGAAATTGGCATGAACAAGCGTGCAGATCGTTGGGCAGGTGCAGATTTTTGGATGCTTTCAGCATACAAAGATAAACTTTTTGTAGAGTCGATATTGGATCTAAGTGAGATTTGCACTATTGGGTTCGATGGAGGTGGTCTTGATGACTTGTTTGGAATGGCCGTAATTGGTCGTGATAAGCATGATCGTTCAAAATGGTACTGCTGGAATCGTGCCTGGGCGCATCCAATTGCGCTTGAGCGTCGTCAGGAAATTGCGCCGGCACTCAAGGATTTTGAGCAAGATGGTGATTTAGTTATTGTCCAAAATGTAGGTGATGACGTTCGTCAAGCTGCTCAAATTTGCAGGCGAATTTATGACGCTGGTAAGCTTCCTGAAAAAGCGGCAATTGGTTTGGATAAGTTGGGTATGCCATCGTTGCAGGATGGTCTGCTTGAAGAAATTCCATTTGAGTTGTTAATTGGTGTGCCGCAAGGCTTTCAGCTTTCAGGTTATGTGCAAACGACTGAGCGAAAAGTTGCTGAAGGAAAATTTTTGCATGCTGGACAGCGCATGATGAATTGGTGTGTTGGTAATGCAAAGGGTGTTTACCAAGGCAATGCAATGACAATCCGCAAACAAGAATCAGGAAAAGCCAAAATTGATCCTCTGATTGCGACATTTAATGCTGTTGCGCTGATGTCAGCTAACCCAGAGGCTGCAGCGCAAAGTTATGGGGTATTTTTTGTATGACAAGAAATCAAAATATTCGACAGGAAATTCGTCACCAGCTGGCAATTCAAAACCATTTAGGGGCCTGCACAACGACAGGTAAATCAGATAAAGAAATCGCTCACATTGATGAGCGATTTTTTTTGGCTTGTGAAAAGTTAGAAGCACTTCAAGCAGGCTTAAAGCGAAGTAAAACCAAGGAGTAGAAAAGCGATGAAGCTTGCTTACAGCTTACTCGAAGTCAAATCAGTCAATGATGAAGAGTGGAAGCTTGAAGGAATTGCAACGACACCGACACCTGACCGTGTTGATGATGTTGTAGAGCCTAAAGGCGCACAGTTCACTTTGCCAGTGCCGTTTTTGTGGCAACACGACAAACGACAGCCCATTGGTAATGTTACTGAAGCTCAGGTGACAGATGAAGGAATCAAAGTTGTTATTCAGCTTGTGAAACCAGATGAAGTTGAATCGGATGAATTGAAGAAGCGCCTGCAGGAAGCATGGGACAGTATTAAAACAGGCTTGGTTCGCGGTCTTTCAATTGGATTCCGAGGTCTTGAAGTTGCGGATATTCAAGGCACTTGGGGCTATAAATTCATTAAATGGGATTGGTATGAATTATCGGCAGTTACGATTCCTGCGAATCAGGAAGCAACAATCACTGGCATTAAGACACTCTGCCATCCCGATCAGACAACTAAACAAAATACTGAGCAGCAGGAAAAAACTCTGCCGTGTAAACCGCCCGTAGTCACGCAGCCTGAATCAAAACATTTGGTCGTGAAATTGGCTGAAACATCAAAATCTTTTGGAGTAAAACTCGTATGAAACTTGCTGAACAGATTGCAAAATTAAAGGCAAATATTAAGTCACATCAAGACCAAATTGTTGTGAAATCAGGTGCATCAATTTCAAAGGGCGTTACGCCGGATGAAGCAACTGAAGCTGAAATTAAAGGTCTTCAGGATGAAATTGCTGTGATGCAAAAAAATCAGGACCGTCTTGAAGCTATTCAGAAATCACAAGCTGATTGGGGCGACGGTACAACACCAATTGAAGGTGATACTTCTAAAAAAGGTTTGAATTCTACCCAAGGCAACCCGCCAATTGTTGAAACTGAAAGCAACTTACCAAAAGGTATTGGTTATGCAATTGCTGTTAAAGCACAGGCTGTTGCTGCATTGAGCAAAGGCGCAGTGACTGCGTCACAAGTGTTGGACTCTTGGCATGCACCAGAGATTGTAAAAAATGCAGTTACACAAAAAGCTCTAATTGGTACAACGTCAGAGCCAACCTTTGGTGAATCACTTGTTGATTATCAAGTCCTTTCAGGTGAGTTTATTGAATTGCTGCGTGGTAAAACCGCAGTAGATAAGCTTGCATCTAAAATGCGTCAAGTTCCATTTAATGTGAAAGTTCCATCACAAACTGGCACATCAACAGTTGGCTGGGTGGGTGAGGCTAAAACTAAACCAGTGACTAATCCAACATTTGGCAGTATCACTTTGACGAAATCAAAAGTGGCGGGGATTGTGATGCTTTCGGAAGAGTTAGTACGCTTTTCGAATCCGAAGGCCGATGGATTGGTACTTGATGATTTAATTAAATCGACAGCGGCATTCATTGATGGTCAGTTCTTTGATCCTGCGAAAGCTGAAGCTACAGATAGCCCAGCTTCTATTCTAAATGGTGTGACCCCTGTGGGTAGTACTGGCGAAACAGGTGCAGCTATTGAAGCTGATTTGGCAGCGGTAATTAAACAGGCTACTGATGCTGGCTTAACTTTGGAAGGTGCAACATGGGTGATGTCTGAAACCCGTGCTGCTAAGTTAAGTGTGCTGCGTGATGCACTGGGCAAAAAATATTTTGAAGGAATGAATATTAACGGTGCTAAAGAGCTTCTTACTTTGCCTGTTGAAATTTCTGCTGCTTGTACCGATAAGATTGTGTTGGTTATTCCATCACAAATTTTACTAGCTGATGATGGCGCTGTAGATTTTGCAATCAGTTCAGAAGCCTCAATCAATACAGGTACTGATGCTGCGCCACAATGGGTGAGTTTATACCAAAGTGATTTAATCGCGATTCGCGGAGAACGCTTCATTCGCTGGAAAGCACGTGGAATTGCCGCTGGTTATATTCAATTTACATAAACTTAAACTCTAAATTAAATTGCCACAAAGCCCCTTATTTTTAAGGGGCTTTTTTATGGACCAAGAAAATGCCAAAAGTTAAATTTTTAAAAGACCTTTGCTCTGGTCGTGCTGGCACTGTACATAGCCTGCAAGACTATGAAGCAAATGTACTGATTAAAATGGGTGCTGCTGAAATTTTTGATGATTCAGAACAAACTGAAGCTGCACGTTTAGCAGCTGAAAAAGAATATGAGCAGATACCGCCAGATGCTTTATTAAATTTAAATGGTCGTCCTGTAGTAGATGACTTTGGTGATATGGCTCAGCAACCAGAACCGTTACCAGAAACCGAAAAGCCTGCCAAAAAAGGCTCAAAAGCGTCTAAATAAGGGTGAATTTAATGGGTCTTTTTAGCAATATGTTTCGCAAAAAATCCTTATCACCGGTAAATGGCGGTGGCGGATGGCGAATACTGGAACCATTCATGGGCGCATGGCAGCGAAATATAGAGCTAAATCGTGAAGACTTACTTTCATTTCATGCTGTTTTTGCCTGCATTTCTATCATTTCAAAAGATATTGGCAAGCTGCCATTGGAGCTTCGCAAAAAAGAAAATGGCGTATGGGTCAAAACCAAGGACAAGAATCTGCCATTTTTTGAAAAACCAAATCATTTTCAAACCATGCAGCAGTTTCTTGAGTATTACATCATTTCCAAAGAAACCCGCGGCAATACTTATGTGCTCAAGCTGCGAAATTTTAAAGGTGATGTAGAGCAGCTCATTGTATTAAATCCTGACAATGTGACGCCTTTGGTCAGTGATGAGGGTGATGTTTTCTACCGGATTGGCATTGATAAGTTGGCCAAACAAACAGAATCAATCATCTTACCTGCTTCTGAAATCATTCATGACCGTTGGAACTGCTTGTACCATCCGCTGGTTGGGATTAGCCCTTTGGTCGCTTGTGGTTTATCAGCTTCGCAAGGGACGGCTATTCAAAAATATGGTGCCAAATTCTTTGGTAATAACGGTCGACCAAGTGGCATTTTGACAATGCCAGGAAAAATTGAAGAAGAAGATGCAAAGCGCATCAAAGAAGGCTGGGAAGAAAATTATTCAGGTGAAAACATTGGCAAAACTGCAGTACTTGGCGGTGATGTTAAATACATTGCGATGTCTATGCCCGCTGCAGATGCGCAAATGATCGAGCAGCATAAATGGTCTGCTGAAATTTGTTGTTCTGTCTTTAATGTCCCGCCTTGGAAAATTGGCATTGGCAGTATTCCACAAGGGCAAAAAGTTGAAGACATGGAACGGATCTATCTGAATAGTTGTTTGCAAAGTCCAATTGAAGCGATTGAAAACTGCTTTGATGCTGCTTTTGACTTAAAAGCCAAAGGCTATGAAGTATTTCTTGATCTTTCAACTTTGCTTCGCATGGACAGTATGTCGCAAATGAACTTTTATTCGCTTGGCGTGCAGCGCGGTATTTTTGCACCAAACGAAGCACGGGCAGTATTCAATTACGAACCTAAAACTGGCGGTGATACGCCATACATGCAGCAGCAAAACTATTCACTTGAAGCAATTTCGAAGCGTGATCAGAAAGATGATCCCTTTGCTTCGGGTTCTGGTAAATCAAATGGAGAAGGTGATGGCGCTAACAGTGAATGACGTGGCTCGTCATCTTCGCTATGACGATGACGATATTGTGGCTTTAGACCTGCAATCCATTATGGACAGTGCAGAGCAAGCTGTAAAAGATCATGTACTGACGAAATATGATCCTGAAAACAAAATTCAGCAGCGGGCAGTTTTGATGATGTGTGGTTATTTCGATGAACATCGTGGAGTAAATAAAGACACGCCTTCAAATGATGGATTTTTGCCGCAGCCAGTGAAAGATTTGCTATCGAAATATTATGTTCCTTTGGTGGTGTGAAATGACCTGTTCAGGATGTGAGGAAAGACGTGAGTGGATTAGAAAACACACCCAGCGCGCAAAGCTGCGAATGCAAAAACTGCTGCAGCAGCTTGGTGCATCAAATGTTGGAAACAATAAACAACCAAAGTCAGCAGATCACAGCATTGATCAACAGTCACACAGCACTGATCAATAGTCACGCTGAGCAAAACAAAGTTTTGGCGCAAATTGTTGATCAAAATAACGATCTGATTGCTGAGCTTATACAAGATGATGAGGATAATGAATCTTCATTATCCGGATATTTGGATGGCTAGATTATGAATTTAGCAAGTGAATTACGCCATCGTGTGATGATTCAACAAAAAGGGCCTGATCGTGATGCAGATGGCTATCCGATCCATGTAGCTTGGACTGAATACAGAAAACTCTGGGCTAAAGTGACGCATCTGTCCGGCAAGGATTTGATTGCGGCACAGGCGAATCAATCCAAAGTCGTTGCCCGCTTAAAACTGCGTTATCGTGAAGATATTAATACGACTATGCGCGTTGTTTATAAGGACCAAATTTACGCAATTGATAGCCAAGCCTTAGAAGACAACAATAGCGGCAACGAATACATGACTTTTTTACTTTCTCAGGGTACAGAGCACGCCCAAGGCGGGTGATATGTCAGTTGATTTTAAAATAAAAGGATTGGATGAGGTTAAGTCTAAATTAGATCGATTGGCCAATCCTAAAAAAGCAAAATCTATTGCACGTAAAGCAGCCCGTAAAGCAATGAACATTGTAAGAGATGCGGCTCGTACAAATGCAAAGTCAATTGATGACCCTGAAACTGTCGCAATGATTCATAAAAATATTGCAGTTCAGGCAGGGAAAACTCAAAGTGCTAACGATATTAAAATGCGCGTTGGTATTAGAGGAGGCGCAAGTCAAAACCAGCATTCGATCAGCACAGCTGGGTTGAGCGGTGGAGATACTCGGCACTGGCGTTATATAGAGTTTGGAACTAAATATCAGCCTGCCATTCCTTTTATGCGAATTGCATTTTTTAATAATTTTAATGCTGTGACAACCAAATTTGCTGAAGTGTTTAATGCAGAGCTGGATAAGGAGTTAGCATCATGACGGTTGAAATTTCACGAGCGCTTAAGGCGGATGATATTTTGGGGCCATTACTGGGTGTGCGTATTTTTCCGAATACTGCAGACTTGGATACACCTGTTCCATATATCGTTTTTCAAGGAATCGGTTCCGATCCTGAACATGCTTTAGATTGTGGCGCAGTGAATGATAATAACCAGTATCAATTTTCGGTTTGGCATGACGATATTCAAGAAGCTGAAAGAATTCGTTCACGTGCAGTAAAAGTGTTAGAAAAGATTGGTTTTTTCTATCAAGGAAAGCATCCAGATAATGAAGATTTTGAAACAAAACTATTTGGCCGCGGCTGGGATATGAGTTACTGGTCGGGCGTATGAGTCATTAATTAATTTGTTTTATATACCACCGAAAGGTGGTTTTTTTATGCCAAAAATTTGAGGAGTAGCTACTCATGGCAGCACAAAAGAAAGGTGTTTTATCTAATGGTACAGCAGTGTGGATCGTCCATGGCACTGTACCGACATTAACCAAAATGGGTTGTATTAAAGCTTTGGTACTTGGTGATGATAGCGCATCAGAAGTTGACACGACTTGCTTGGAAGAAACCAGTACAAAAACTTCTGAGTATGGTTTGGTGACACCGGGTGAAGGTTCTATTCAAATTGATACCGACCCGAAAAATGGTTCACATATGAAATTGCTTGAATTGGCGGCAGCTAAGGAAAAAGTAGAAGTATATGTGGGTTGGTCGGATGGTATTGCAGAACCAACATTGACAGGCAGTGATATTGAGCTTCCTGAAACACGAACTTGGTCAAGTTTTGAAGCAATCTTGCGAAAAGGCTCACCAGTGTTTGCTGTAGATGCAATGGTGAATCACACGATTCCAATGAAGCGCCAAACTGAAGTGATTGATCAATTTAAGGTGAATTCATAATGGCTAAACTCACTTTAGAAACAGCGAAAAAAGCAGTTGGCATTGGTTCTTTTGTTGAAAAAACAATTAAATTTCGTGATGTAAATGGTGAAACATTTAAAGGTGAAATTCTTGTCAAAGTGCTTACTTCTGATGAAGTTGCAAATATCACTGATATTTTAGGTCTTAAAGAAAGTGAAAAGCATACGATTGAACAGTATCGTGCAGCAATGCTTATTCAATCAATTTATGAAGCCAATGACAAACCATTCTTTCCAGATTTGAAGAGCATTGGTACTGTCTCTGATGAAATTAAAATCGCCATGTATTTGGCGGCAGATGAAGTGATTAACTTCACGGGAAAGTACTGGATCTCGATGAAGAGTCTGAATTCTTCTGCGAACTCGTCAGTTGTGGGATCGGCGGAAGAACCATTGCAGAAGCAAGACAAAACCTGAGTCATCTCGAACTACACATTTGGAAAGCTTTTCGTCAAAAAAGGGGAACATTGTATTTGGGAAGGCGGCTAGAGCAAGAATTTGGTCGTCTTTTTGCGCGCTACTTAAACACGAAGTTGCCCAAAGATAAGCAAATTGAAGATCCTCGTCAATTCATGGTTCATGAGGATATTCCTGAATCTACATTTGAAGAAGAGCGAATGAAAGCAATTAAGAGGAAATCAGGTTAACTTGATTTCTTTTTTCTAAAATAATTAGTATTTTAGCTCCTAATAATAAAAGGGGTTGGATGTGAACAAAATATTAGTATGCCTAGTTGTTTTAGGCATTGCATCATGTAGTAAAAACAATGCAAACAGCATTGTACAGGCAGAGAAAGCTTGTGCTGATATAGCGCAATTTTCGGAACAAACCATGGGACACCATCAAGCAAATGTGCCGATGAATAATGTCTTTAAAAAGGTAGACGCCATGGCGAATCTACCAGATGACTCCAAACAGCTACTTAAAGAAATTGTAATAGAGGCTTATAAGCAGCCAGTGTTCACTGATCAATCATATAGAGATAGGCAAAGAGTGGATTTTGCAAATGATGTGCACCTTAAGTGCTTAGAAGCTATGAAATAAATAAGTTTATAAAAAAGTACAACCTCGCGAAAGCGGGGTTTTTATTGCATGAGGTTTTGTATGAGTACCAAGCTTGGAACGTTGACATTAGATTTGGTTGCCAAGATTGGCAGCTTTGTTGGGCCAATTAAAGACGCAGAAAAACAAACTAAGCAAAGTTTTGAAAGCATGCGCAAGCATGTCAATAGTTTTGGCTCAGTTGCAGTGGCGGGTGCTGCTGCAGCGGGGGCAGCCGCATTTGCAATGGCTAAGAACTATGCTGATGCAGCGCAAGAACTGCGTATTTTTTCAAGTATTGCGAATGCCAGCAATCAAGAATTTCAAGCAATGGCAGTTGGTGCTCAAACAATGGGTATCAGCCAAGAAAAGCTCGCAGACCAGTTAAAAGATTTCAATGAAAAGCTAGGGGAATTCATCACAATTGGTTCGGGGGGTGCTGTAGATTTTTTTGAACAAATTGCCATTAAAACAGAAGGTAGTGCTGAAGGAGCAAGAAAACTTGCTTTAGAAATACAAAACCTATCTGGACCCAAAGCACTTCAATTGTATGTAGATAAGCTTGAGGAAGCGGGTGTCACTCAGCAACAAATGTCTTTTTATTTGGAAAGCATGGCCTCGGACACAACTAATTTAATCCCGTTGCTTAAACAAGGAGGTGAGGGATTTAAGTTTTGGGCAGATGCGGCTGAACGCGCTGGTGTCATCATGGATGAATCAGCCATCGCCAAGGCTGCAGAACTAAAAGTACAGCTTGGATTATTAGATCTGCAGGTTCAAGGGGCAACAAACCAATTTATCCAAGGTTTAATGCCAGCGCTTGTTTCTGTGGGGGATGCCATGTCTGATGCCACTGTGAATACAAACATGATGGCAGATGCAGGTGAATTGCTTGGCGAGGTATTTAAGGGTGTTGCAGCAACAGGTATGGGTGTTTATGCAACAATTAAACTTCTATCCAATTCAATTGCAGGATTGGCTTACGATGCAAATGTGGCTAAAAAGCACATGGAGGTCGAATCTGGTTGGAAGAAGTGGACTGGTATAAATTTCTTCAAGAGCGCAATACTCGGCACTGCTGCCGCAAGAACCTCTGAAAACAGTGGTATTGCAATGGCTGCTCAAGATAACAATAAAGTTATCGAGGATGTAGCAAACTCCATTAACAGACTGTATTCAGATACTGCTAGTGCTGCTACTAAACAAATGGCTAAGATTCAGAGCAGCCAAGCGGGTGTTACAAAGGGCTCTCAGGAATGGGTGAAGAAGCAAAATGAAGCTACTCAAGCCGCAAAATCAAACGCAAAATCGACATCTGATGCAGCCAAAGCGCAACGCGAATATAACCAAGCGGTAGAACTTGGTAAGCGTTTAATTTATGAGTATGGTGATGAGCAACTACGAATAGCAAAAGATTTAGAAAATGATCTTGAGGATATTCGCAGTGCATCTTTAAAGCAGGAAGCGAAAGATCGTTATTCAGAAGTTGCCAAGCTACAAGCTGAAGCAAGGAAGAAAGCGTACTTTGCAGAACTTGAGGATGAGTTGTTTGGGCATCGTAAAACTGAAGAAGACAAACTTAAAGATGAACTAAATATTAATAAGCTTCGTCTTGATGCTCAGCGCGGACTTAATAAAAACGAATTGGATTTGCGAAAAGCAGCACTCGAAGACAAAGCTCGCTTAGAACTGTCTTACATCCAAGCTGACAAACTAGCACGAGCAGATTCTGCAATGTCGGCGTGGGGCGGCACCTATTCAGACATGACAGGAAGCAGCGATCGATACAATCTCGAAAGTGAAAGATTTCATCGATACGATCAGTCGCAAGAACTTTTTGATGCACAGATGGCTTTAGCTGAAACTGCTGAGCAAAGAGAAGCAATATGGCAAGCGCATCATGAACGAATGACCGCAATTGAATCTGCCTATCAGCAAGGATCTTATGGGCTGCAACTTGGGTATGGTGAACAAGTCACAGGCGCATTATCTAATATGCTAGGGACAATGTTGGGTGAATCATCATCTACATACCAAGCTCTCTTTTACGCTCAACGATCTTTTGCATTGGCTCAAGCTGGTATGAATGTCTGGAAAGCTGCATCCGATGCTTATGCCAATGAACCGGGTACTGTTTGGCAAAAAATGGGCGCAGCAGCTTTAGCGACTATCGAATCTGGAACATTTGTTTCAATGATTCAGGCAGCAACTCCTGTAGGTATGGCCCATGATGGTATCGACAACATCCCAAAAGAAGGCACTTGGCTTTTAGATAAGGGCGAGCGAGTTGTTGATAGTCGAACCAATGCCGATTTGAAAGGCATGATTGCCAATCAAAAGAACGGTGGAGATATCACAATTCAAGTGAATGTCACTGATTCTGGTGTTAGTACATCAGGTGGCAATACTCAGGATCAAAAACAGATTGCCATATTAATTGGCAATTCAGTGCGTGCCATTATTCGTCAAGAACAGCGTCAAGGGGGCTTATTAGCAAAATGAGCAACCAAAAATTTACATGGTGCCAAGACTTAGAGGGCAACTCTCAAGCCTCATCATTCAATACGCTTTCGAGCAAATTTGGTGATGGTTATGAGCAAAATATCTCGGTTGGTATCAACAATAGATCGGGTACATGGCAATTCAGCAAGACCGGAAAAAAGGCTTTGATTCTAGAGATCAAGGCATTTTTTGATGCACACAAGGGTGCTGATTCATTCTTGTGGGATTCACCGTTAGATGGCGAGGTTCGAGTCAAGGCGGGTGAATACAATCCTGTCTGCTTAGGTGGTGACACGTGGCGAATCTCAACAACCTTTACCCAAGTCTTTTACCCTTAACCTCAATCAACTTTATACCCTCAATTGAGGGTTTTTTGTGAGAAAAACGCATGCCAACCCAAAAAGTCAAACTAACCACAACACCGCAAAAAAATTGCTGCAGCCAATTTGCCAGCATATATCCAGTCACATCACAACCGATTCAGATTCGCTTTTGGACCCAGCCAGCCCACCGACTTAGAAGCATCCCATCAAGACATGCAGGTTTATAGCGATGGGGCGCTGGGCGACTTGTGGGTCTGGGTGAGCTACCCATCAAACAACGACACCATCATTGTCTCAACATAAAAAGGGGAGCTAATGAAAACAACCAATCTTGCTGCGGGGTTATACACACCGCGAACCACAAGAATTGCACAAGGGCTTGTTGATAAAGGTCCGAGAATCGGCTCAACAACACACATGATCGGATCAACGGAAGGGTTGATCGGTAATCGCCTGCCTGCAACAGCTTAATCTTAACTATCGAGAATCATCATGGCTAAACAAACAATTAATCAAGGCACAGCACCAACTGGCGCAGGTGGTGATACGTTCCGAACAGGTTCGGCAAAACTACAAGCAAATGACGATGAGCTGTATGCGCATCTCGGCGCCCCCGACGGTGCGCTAACCGTACCTAAAACCCGCACAAAACTTGGAATTGAAGCAGATAAAAGTGAACTCACAATCTTAATCAAAGACTCATTGCGTCAATCCGTTGAAGCGGCCAGCGGTGGCGAGCAGACTGTGCTTTACACAGCCAAGGGTCAGCCAACCTATATGAACATCATTCAAAAGTTTGATTTATCAACGATTGATGCGTCATTAAGCGGCATACATCCAGCGTTTATCGTAAACGGTGTAGAAAAGCCTGAAATCTTTGTGGGCACGTATCTTGGAAAATTGGTCAATGGTGAGTTATTAAGTCTGCCAAATGTAGACCCTTCGGCATCAATCAATTTTGACAACTTCTCAACATACGCCCGCGCATGTGGTGCGGGCCATCACTTGATGACAAATGCAGAATGGTCGGCTGTAGCGTTGCAGTGCTATAAAAACGATACGCAACCGTTTGGCAACACGTATTACGGACGCAGTTCTGAAAATCCGTTATTGATTGGGCGCAGACAAGACGGAATTGATCCAGGCAATACAGCAGGCACAGCGCGAACGCTTACAGGTTCAGGGCCAGTCGAATGGCGACATAACCGCAAGCCTAGCGGCATCGCGGATTTGGCAGGCAATGTCTGGGAATGGAGCGCAGGTATGCGTTTAATAAATGGCGAAATTCAAGTCATTGCAGACAATAACGCAGCACTACATACAATTGATATGTCAGCAACGTCAGCGCAATGGAAAGCAATAGATGCTGTAACAGGCAATCTAGTCACACCAGACGGCAACGGTACAACGTCTGGTATGGTGAAATTTGCGAATAGCGGCACAGCAGACTACACAATTAATGGCACTAACTTTGGTGCGATCCGCAACTTGTCTACAACCAAACCCGTAAGCGCGACTGCATTGGCTCGCTTGAAAGCGTTATGTTTGTACCCTGTTGTTGAAGACACAGCCAAATTTAATAGCGATTATTTCGCTAAAGCCATTGACGCGGGGGAGCGTACGCCCATCCGTGGCGGCGATTGGAGCCACGCAGCCGGTGCTGGCATGTTCGCCCTGTTCTTGATTTACGCTCGCTCGTACACGAATACGTCTCTCGGGGCGCGTCCAGCTTTCGTGAATCTGTAATCTGTTTTGTGTCATCTGTTTACGCGCGCGATAGCGCACGTTCTTATTTTTAATTTGTGAGTAGTTTTGTGTCTAGTGATTTATTAATCAGACAAAAGTGTGAGGAAATGATCGCATACGGTTATATCGCATTGCGTCAATTTCCGAAATTTGAAAAGCATGTGCTTGCTGCAGAAATTCGGCAAGTCATGTGGGGAATTTTAAGACTGATTGTTGTATGTAATAAGCGTTATCACAAAAAGACCACATTGCAAGAATTAGATGCTGAACTTGATTTATTGCGCGCCCAAATTCGCATCTCAAAAGAACTGGGTTATCTGGATTTTAAGAAATATGAATATTGGTCAAGACTAAACAATGAGATCGGCCGCATGGTTGGTGGCTGGATCAAAGCATTTGTCGGTAACGGCAGATAGGGGTGTGCGTTACAACGACGGTCCCTTCCCATCCGTGGCGGCAATTGGAACAACGCAGCCAATGCTGGCGTGTTCGCCCTGAACTTGAATAACGCTCGCTCGAACACGAATACGAATATCGGGGCGCGTCCAGCTCTTAGAGCGTGTCAGAAGCTTAATCCCTAATGGGGGCTAGGACAGAACACTTTAAAAGGATGCACACTCCTTAGATGAAAATCTAAAAAACTAAACAGGCGGCATAGCTGAGTAGCAATAGCGAAAACTTATGCCGCTTTCTTTTTGAGAGATACATGACAATTACTTACAACAATCTGTTTAGTCAGGTTTACGACTTTGAAAATTTGTATAACGCATATTTGAAGGCCCGGCGCGGCAAGCGTGATCGGCGTGAAGTCTTAAAGTTTGAATTAAATCTGGAAGAAAACCTGATTCAATTACAAAACGAATTGATCTGGGGAACGTACAAGACAGGTGAGTATCGAATATTTAAGGTATATGAGCCGAAAGAGCGCGATGTTGCAGCTTTGCCGTTCCGGGATCGTGTAGTGCAGCACGCTATCTTGTTGGTCATTGAACCCATCTGGGAAAAACGATTTATTGACGACAGCTATGCCTGCCGAGTTAATAAAGGTACGCATGTTGGTGCAGATCAAGCACAACGCATGATGCAAAAGGTACTGAGAAACCATGGCGTTTTGTACGCATTCAAAGCAGATATATCCAAATTTTTCTACAGTATTGATCATGAGATCATGAAAAGCCTGATCAGAAAGAAAACATCATGCAAGAAACTACTCAAACTGACGGATGACATTATAGATTCATCCGGTGGCGGTGTCGGAATACCTATTGGCAACCTAACATCACAGCTATTTGCAAACATATATCTGCATGAGCTGGATGAATATGTGAAATATCGGCTGTGCGAGAAGCACTATCTGAGATATATGGATGACTTCTGTATCTTTCATCACAACAAGGATCACTTGCGTCATTTACGCATTGATGTAGAGCGATTCCTATTTGAGAAGCTAAAGCTCCAAACCAATGCAAAAACACAAATATTTCCAGTGTCCGTCAAGAACGGACGAGCATTGGATTTTTTGGGTTATCAAATGTGGCCCACACACAGGCGCGTGCGTAAAAGTTCAATTTCGCGGATTCATAGAAAAATCCGTTTTATGAAAAAGCAGTACAGCAAAGGCAGGATTCCAGCCAAGCGCATTCAAGCGTCAATGCAATCTTGGTTGGCACATGCTTCACATGCACAAAGCTACGGCTTGCGTGTATCAATTTTAAAGAAAGCAGTTTTTTACAGAAAAGTAGATCGCAACACAACAAACTACGTTTTGTTGCCAAAACCCGAGGATTCAAACAAATGCTAAAACTTGTATCAAATAAAGACGGTGTTGAGATTCATCAACTCGAAATCACTGAAAGCAGCTGCACAATTACGCCAGAGTTTGCAGGCGTGTGTGAGCTAGTCAATCAGTGTGGTGGTGATAAGCGTCAAATCTTAAACGCGCTAGCACAGTTTAATAAAAACTATGTCTGGGCTGTGACTTACGAAACCCCGCCAGTGCCAGCATTAACGCGCAGACAATTTCGCCTTGCACTTGTAACCAATGGCTATAGTCTCGCGGACATTGAAACACTGATTGAGCAAATCCCAGATGGAATACAAAAGCAGATCATCAAAATCGAATGGCAGGATGCAACCACATTTATCAGAACAAGCCCAAGTTTATTATTCATGGCAAATTTAATGGGATTGTCTACAGAACAGGTAGACGCACTCTGGTCACAGGCTCTAACCTTCTAGTGGGGTGAAATATGGCTTTAAATAGCGATCTTCAAAAGCTGTATGTTGACGGTCTGATCACCCTATTTGAACTTGATGCTCGCGCTTTAGGCGCGGGCATTTTGCGCTTTCATGGTCATATTTCCTATGCAGAGTGGGAGCGTATTTATAGCTTAATCGGCTCAGATGGATTGCTTGGTGATAAATCTCGGCTAATCGGCGAGGTGTTCGAGCAAGATGAAAGCAAAGTCTGGTATCGAAACATCACCTGGCAAGGTGAAATCTTTGAGCCAATGGCTTTGGAGGTGTCGGGTCTTGAGATGCGTTCCGACGGTAAAGCATCCGCACCAACATTCAGCATGGCAAATAATATTGGCGGTATTCAAGGTGCAATTTCGGCTTACTGTTTACAGTTTGGTGATTTCGCTGGAGCAAAGCTTAAAGTCATTACCACACTTGCTAAGTATCTTGATGCTGAAAACTTTAGTGCAGGGAACACATCCGCATCAAATGAAGCAAAAGAGCAGCTTTGGTACATCGAGCAAAAGACTTCTGAAAATGCTCAAGCTGTGACTTTTGAGCTTTCAAACCCAATTGATTTTGAAGGACTAAAGATTCCAGTTCGGCAGATTTCTAATTACTGTCATTGGTGTGCGATGGGTAATTACAGGGGTGAAGAATGTCAATACACAGGTGCAGCAATGTTTACCGATAAAGATAAGCCAACAGATAACCCTGCACTAGATCGTTGTTCAGGGCGCCTATCTTCATGCCGTATTCGCAATAATGAAATCCGCTTTGGTGGCTTTCCAGCGTCGAGTTTAATGTGATGAAACTAACCGCAAAACTTAAAAAAGCAATCCAAGCACATGCTGCTGAAGTTTATCCTTCCGAGTGCTGCGGTGTGATTGTAGGTAAAGAATACATTCCGTGTCGCAATATTTCAGACAATAAAGATCAGTTTGAAATTCATCCTGAAGATTTAGCCGGAGTTGAAGATTTAGGCGAAATTCAGGCTTATGTACATTCGCACCCAAATGCTTCCGCACGCGCATCCGAGCTTGATCTAATTCAGATTGAATTACATCAAAAGCCATGGGTGATTTGTGCTTATCCCGACATTGAATTTCAAGTGTATGAGCCGTGTGGGTATAAAGCGCCACTTGTTGGTCGCAACTATATTCACGGCATACAAGACTGTTATTCAATCGTGCGTGATTTTTATCAGCGAGAGCTTGATATTCAATTAATTGATTTTGAACGTCAGGATCGGTGGTGGGAGTCTAAAGATAATAAATCATTGTATCTGGATGGCTTTGGTGATGCAGGTTTTGTTGAAGTCACTGATATGCAATATGGTGATGTTTTGCTATGTCGTGTTGGACGGACTGAGCACGTCAATCATGCGATTATCTGGCTTGGTGATCAGACTGAATTGAAGTCAGAGCAGGCTGAAGCATGTGTTGGCTCGTCAATCATTCTGCATCACCCATATGGTCGTAAATCCGTGCGTGAAGTGTTTGGTTCGCAATGGCAGGAAAGAGTCGAAAAGGTGGTTCGATATGCTCAAAAAAATTAAGCTGTACGGCATCCTAGCCAAGAAGTTCGGCAAAGAATTTCATTTAGCTGTTGATAATACCCGCGAAGCCATGCGCGCTTTATCAGTCCAAGTGCCAGGATTTGAGCACTTTATGTTACACGCACATGAACAGGGTTTAGAGTTTGCGGTATTTCAAGATGATGAAAATATCAGTGAAAAAGAACTCGACATGAACACAAGAGCCAAAGTGATTAAGGTTGTGCCAAAGGTAAAAGGTGCGGGGGGTGATGGGATACTGCAAACAATTCTTGGCGCGGTGATGGTTGTGGTTGGTGTTGTTGCGATGGCTTATGGGCAGGCGTGGGGCGCAAATCTTGTTGGTGCTGGTATCGGTATGATGGTTGGCGGTGTAGCCATGATGCTGATGCCAAAAATTGATAACCAAGACCAAAACCAAGACGGCAACAAGGCAAACAAGGGTTTTGGTGGGGCAGTTACCACGGTCGCACAAGGCAATCCAGTACCAGTGCTTTACGGTCAGCGCGAAGTCGGTGGATTCATCGCAAGCGCGGGTCAATATCCAGAAGATTTAATGTAAATATTTTAAAAATATACAGGCGCATATCGCGCCTTTTTTATTGTTTGAGAGAAAGTATGAATACAGTAATTAAAGGCGCAAAAGCGGGTGAGAAAAAAGCAAGAAAGCCAGTCATCGCACCCGATTCAGCACAATCTAAAACCTATATCAAAATTCTGTATGGATTATCAGAAGGTGAAGTCGAGGGCTTGGCAAATGGCTTGCAGTCTGTTTATTTAGAAGAAACTCCACTGCACAACCCAAATGACGGATCGAATTTTCAGGATATTCAGTTTGATTTTCGACACGGTACGAACGACCAAACACACATTGAGGGTTTTCCTGATATTTCGTCTGAAACAGCGATTAATGTTGAGTTAGTATCTGGCACGCCTTGGATTCGCTCACTCACCAATACCAATCTTGATGCAGTCCGTTTGCGCTTTAAGTGGGGGCCGCTACGTGAGCAGAATGCAGACAATGGTGATGTGAAAGGCATCACGATTCAATATGCGATTGATTTACAGGTGGGCGGCGGCACGTGGGTAGAAGTCTTAAATACTCAAGTTTCAAATAAAACATCTGCAAACTATGAGCGTTCACACCGCATTGATTTGCCAAAGTCTGATAGCAGCTGGACGATCCGTGTACGCCGCATTACACCAAACTCAACCTCAGAATATATCAGCGACAAAATGTACGTTGATGCAATCACCGAAGTCATCGACCTAAAGCTTAGCTATCCGAATACTGCGATGCTTGGCTTGCAATATGACGCTGAAACTTTCTCAAACGTGGCAAAAATTGCTGTCGATTTAAAAGGGATTAAGATACAGGTTCCATCAAATTATGACCCTGTTGCGCGTACTTATACAGGCATGTGGGACGGTACATTCAAACGTGCTTATACCAACAACCCGGCTTGGATTTATTACGACATTTGCACATCAAAACGATATGCTTTGGGCGACCGTTTAACGCCTGCAATGTTGGATAAGTGGTCTTTGTATCGCCTTGCACAGTATTGCGACCAAATGGTGGATGATGGCAAAGGCGGAAAAGAGCCACGTTTTACCTGTAACGTGTATCTGCAATCAACTGAAGATGCTTATGTAATTTTAAGCAAATTGGCGGGTGTATTTCGTGCGATTTCATACTGGGATGGCAATTCAATTGTTTGTGATGCTGACATTCCGCAGGACACGTATTTCACGTATACAGCCGCAAACGTCATAGATGGTATTTTTGAATATTCGGGTACACGTGCGCGTGATCGACATACTGTTGCAAAAGTGGCTTGGGATAATCCTGCAAATCACTATAAGACAGAGTATGCCTATGTACGTGATGAGCCGGCAATTGCCAAACTTGGTGTGCGTATCGCAGAAATCGACGCATGGGGTTGCACATCAGAGGGACAAGCACAACGTGCAGGGCTTTGGGCTTTAAAATCTGAACAGCTTGAGACTCGCACTGTATCTTTTAAAGTGGGTTTGGATGGTTATATTCCACAGCCGGGCCGTGTGATTGAAATCGCAGACGAATTATTTGCTGGCCGTGCCAATGGCGGTCGTATTTCTGCTGTCAGCACTGATCGCAAAGTCATTACCCTGGATCGTGATGATGTGGTGTGCCGTGCGGGCGATCGACTAGTTGTAAATGGTGAAAATGGTAAAGCGCAAGCTCGAATCGTGTCGTCAAAAATTGGGCGCAAAGTCACAGTTACGGTGGCGTTTGACTCTGTTGCAGCGGAAAATATCTGGGTCGTTGATGCGCAAGATTTAAAAACAATGAAGTTTCGCGTCATGAGTATCACTCAAGACGACAAGCATCAATTCTCGATTACTGGCTTGCAATACGAATCGGCAAAATATGATGCAATCGACTTCGGTGCTTTTATTGATGAGCGTCCAATCTCAATCATCAATCCGACTGTTCAAGCACCTGTCACCAATGTTTTGATTTCGTCTGAAACCATGGTGCAGCAAGGTCTATCTATTGAGACAATGCTGATTACTTGGGATCAAGCACCAGGCGCAACAAAGTACCTGGTTGAGTGGCGCAAAGACGACGGTAACTGGATTAAATTGCCAATCACAGGTAGTAATTCAGTTGAGGTGCAGGGTATCTATGCAGGTAACTATCAAGCGCGCGTCACTGCGATTTCAGCGTTTGACGTTGCATCTCTGCCGACGTATTCAGCACTGACTGCATTATCAGGCAAAACAGGCTCGCCGCCTGAGCTTGCCAATTTGTCAGCAACAGGTATCTTATTCGGCTATCGTTTAGATTGGAGTTTCCCTGCGGTCGGTGCGCTTGACACGGCTTACACAGAAATTGAGATTGCAACTACAGACAATGGTGCAAACGCTTCACTGTTAGGTTTGTTTGCTTATCCAACGGATACACATACCATTCAAGGTATGCAGCCTAATCTAACTCGTTATTTCCGTGGACGCTTGATTGACCGAATCGGGAATATTGGTCCGTGGTCTGAGCGTGTAAGTGCAACCACATCTGCTGATGCTTCAGCAGTGCTGGATATTTTGTCAGGTAAGTTAACCGAAACTCAGCTACATCAAGATTTGCAGACCAAAATCAATAAAATTGATTCTATTGCAGGTCTGGATGGCGACATCGGTAATCTTGTGCAAGATTTTTCTGCATTACAGTCAACTGTGTCTGGCCTTAATGCTGAACTTGATTCCGAAACTGCTGCGCGTATTTTGGCTGTAAGCAATCTGAATGACGGTTTAACTCAGGAGATTCAAGATCGTCAAAGCGGTGATACTGCTAATCTTAACGCCTTGAACAACTACAAGAGCAGCAATGATCAGGCGCTTGCCAATGTTCAACAGCAAGTCAGCACAGCAGTCACAGCAACATCTGCAAATACGCAGGCTGTTCAAGCTTTAGATAGTCGCGTGACCGTGGCAGAGGGTAATGCGGCTACCGCAAAAACCAATGCTGCAACCGCATTAACTAAAGCTGAAACAGCAGCCACAGAAGCGGGTTCTGCGGCAAGTTTGGCATCTCAAGCGAATGCTGTAGCAAATCAAGCTGCAGATACAGCTGACACAGCAAGTCAAACAGCTGCAAGTGCTTTATCTACCGCAAATGTGGCCGCAACACAATCAAGCGCAAATGCTACACAGATTAATGCTTTGACTGTAGAGCTTGGCACAAAAGCAAGCACAGGCGCGTTAGCTCAAACAAACGCCAAAGTAGCTGAGCATGAAGGGAAAATCAGCGCCAACACCATAAAGATTGACGGTGTATATGCACAGGTTAATCCCAAGCTAATTGGCTCAACTGATGACCTTATTGGCTCAACCGAAGGCTTTGCGGGAACATGGACCTTACAATCAGCAATGATTGAAAGCGACACGGCATTGAGTCAGCGTATTGATACAACTGTGGCGAGGCTTGGTGATAACACAGCTGCAATTACTGCCGAAGCTACAGCACGTGCAAATGCAGATTCTGCACTAACAACGCAGATCAATACTGCATTGAGCGAAGTTGATAATGCAAAAGCACTAATTCGGACTGAGCAGCAAACACGTGCGGATGCGGATAGTGCGCTGGGCGTGCGTATTGACATTTTACAAGCACAGGTCGGTAACGACTTGCAGCAAAGCATTGCAACGATTCAGCAAGAACTTGAGGTTTTAGCAGATGCGGACGGTGCGCTGGGTAGTCGTGTCGATACTGTTCAATCAGCAACAGTGGCAGCTCAAAACACGGCAAATGCAGCACAGCAGGCAGCCGAAGCAGCAGCTACAGCGGCAGGCAACAAAGGTGAGGTTATTTTTGGCTCAACCACTCCTACAGCAGAAAAGCGCCTGTCTCAAAACTTGTGGATTGACACAACAGGAGGACTAAACACGCCGAAGCGCTGGAATGGATCAGCGTGGGTTGCTGTTACCGACAAAGCTGCAACTGATGCAGCAGCAGCAGCAAGCGCCGCGCAAGCAACAGCAACAGAAGCACTTAATAAAGCCGACGCAGCAACGCAAAATATTGCAACCGTACAGACGCAAGTTGATACGTTGACAACGCAGCAGTCGGCTACTGCGTCACAAGTAAGTACGATACAAACCACAGTAGACGGCAACACAGCATCAATTCAAACCGTGTCTGAAAGCGTAAACGGCTTGTATGCGCAAAAGTACATCAAGCTTGACGTGAACGGTAAGATTGCAGGCTGGGGTGGTGCGAACACTGGCAAAGAATCCAATTTCATTTTGAACTTTGATTCCTTTGCAATCGGTAGAGGGGGTAGCGTAGCTTATTATCCGTTTATTTTCCGTAGCACGCCTTATACAGACCCAAATACAGGGACTGTGTTTCCAGTCGGTGCTTATATGAAGTCGGCGTTTATGGATTATGCGTCTATTGACACGGCTCATATCAAGCAGTTGGCTGTGAAGTCTGCGCAGATTGATAATGCTGCTGTGACTACTGCGAAGATTGATGATTTGGCTGTTACTGCGGCTAAGATTGATAACCTTGCAGTGAGTACAGGTAAAATTGCGGATTTAGCAGTAGACACTCTTAAAATTGCTTATGGTTCTGTGACATCGGGTACACTGATCACTGGAAAATGGGCGAATACCCCAGTGTTTTATGTAGGTGTCGCCAATACAAAACGTGTGATGAATTGGGTTCGGATGTTCGGCTCTATCAAAGACACTGGAGGTTACATCAATGGCGGTTATTGTGAGCTGTGGCTCAAACGAGGCAGTACCACGATTGCGTATCGCAAATTTAGCGCTGAACCAATGTATGACTTTGCAGGGAATTATATAGGAGTTCAACTCATACTAAATGATCATTTCATGTATTTGGATATCCCGACTGAAACAGGTACAGTCGGCTATACGATTGTAATGAGCACTTACGCCAATACACAAACTGGGCATAATATGATGCAGAATGCAATGCAATGTGAGTGGATGCTATTGGAGGCTAAACGATGAAGATAAGCATGATTGATGCCCACGGTAGGCTGCTGAACATTATTGAAGTGCAGACATTTGATCTTAAAAGCGTCAGCGTACCAGCGCCGTATTTTATCATTGGGTACGCTCCTGAGTCGCTGGATTACTATTGGGATGGGGGCGCATTTATTCCACTTGGCGATCCGCCTGACGATTATAGTTATTTTGATTATGAAGCTAAGGAATGGGTTGATCCGCGCACACTTAATGACTTGAAGGATCAAAAATGGGGGGAATTGAAACAACAGCGTAACATGCTTGAGATAAGTGGTTTTGTGTTTGAGGGGCAGACATACGACTCAGATCGTGTTGCACAAAATCGCATCATGGGCGCAGCAATGGCTGGAGTCGATCAAGTATGGACGTTAGCTGACAATACAGTAGTTGCATTAAGCAGCAACCAAGTGAAACAGCTATATGAAGCATTACAACAGCATATTGCGAGCGCACATGAGCGTGGGCGAATCGCAAGACAATTGATTTATGAAGCTGAAACAAGAGAACAAGTTGAAGCAGTTAGTTTATAGCACCATCAGGTGCTTTTTTATTGCCAAAAATTAGGGGGCGCAATGCCAAATGACTACTCTACAGACCCACCAGTAGCAACAGCAGGGCAGCTTCTTGCCATCTCAGACAAGATCAATGACATATCTAAAAATATGGATAAGCTCGCTGAAATGCCCCAAAAGCTCGACCGTATGAATATGCAGTTAGAGCAACTCAACAAAGAGCATCAACAGACCCGAAATGACTTAACTCAAACTCGTGACAATCTGCAAGAAGATTTAGACCAAGCAAAGTCAAACTTTAAAAGCGAGATTAAGCAACTCAGGAATGAAGTTGAGCCAAGATTTAAGGAGGTGGATTCACAGATCAGAGTGCTACATGAGAGCAAAACCAAGATTGACAGTATTACCAACCTTGTGCGCTTTGGTGGCATTTTCTTAGCAGGTCTATTCGTCGTCGCTTGGAATACTCAGACGAGCAAAACAGACACAGTAAATACCCAAGCTACGACCAACACTCAAAGCATTCAGGTTCTTGAAAAGCAATCTGATCAACTTTTAAGAACGGTTGAAGAAATCCGCAACAAACTTTATGAACGAAATATGAGAGAGGAAAAATGAAATTAATCCAAGAAAGTGCGCTTCAGTACTTATCCGTAAAGCTCCCGCTACTGGGGGCTTTTTTAATGCTTGCAGTTTTGGTTGTTCAGTGGGCATTAGACTTTAATTTTATCCCTGAGCAATATGCGCCTTTCATTATTGGTACTGTATTGCCAGCACTAAGTTGGTTAGGCCGTAAAATTGCACAGCCAAATTTGCATCAGCCTTTGGGTTTTGTGGCTGTGACAGCAGGGCATAGCAATACTGATCCTGGCGCAGTAAATGGCAAATATAAAGAAGCAGATCTGGTCGTCAATTTCCGAAATGCAGTGACTCATTATTTGCGTGAAGCCGGATTGCAGGTCAAAACCGATGGTACTGGCACTAAAAACGATCCATTGTCTGCTGCGGTAAAATTAATTAAAGGCTCAAGTGTAGCAGTCGAATTTCACATGAATGCCGCAACATCAAAACAGGCGAATGGCATTGAAACTATCGCACTGCCAAAAGACAAAAAGCTTGCTCAAGACTTATCCAAAGCCGTAGCGGATGCTCTTGGTAGTCGATTACGTGGTGACAATGGCTGGATTGATCAGTCTAAATCTGCGCGTGGTCGACTGGCATACGTGAATGCTGGCGGGTTAATTGTAGAGCTTGGTTTTATTTCGAATGAAGCCGAACTTGCTGCATTCAATGAAAAATATTGGCTTGCAGCAAAAGCTGTGGCTGAAGTCATCATTAAACATGAAAAAGGGGTATAAGGCATGACTACAATAACCATTGAACAAGTATCTAAATCCACCTTGGAAATTGCAGAATCATGCGGGCCGATTCTGAGCCAAATCGCAAAGTACATGGATGCAGCTGAGAAACTAAAGAACAGTACTTTATCTGGTGAAGAAAAGCGTAGTTGGGTTATTGAGTACGCTAAAAAGGAAATCAAGGAAGTGTTTAATAATCTTGATTATTGGATTCCTTTGATTATCCGTTTTATTAATGCAGTTAAGACAGCTTTTAATGCTTTGAAAGCTATTTTTTAAAAGTAAAAGCCCTCAAGTGAGGGCTTCTTTAAATCACTCATTAACCACCTCAACACCTTCCCAAAATTCGCTTTTCTTCTTAGCTAGAAAAATATTCGCATCCCGAACAAACTATAAGTATGAAGTAAAATGCATAAATGGATTAAATGAAATATGCGACAACTTAGCGTCAGTATTAAAATAAAATATTGATATTTGATATATTAGCTTGTCCTTGACATAGTGGCGCTCTGCAAGTTTTCCGAAAAATTATGCGTGTCGCCAGTGCTTTATAAGAAGGGATAAGAACCCAGAGCAATTTTTTGTTTTAGTGGTACATTTAGTGGTATTTATTTTCTAATAATTAAATTAATTTAATAAAAACAATTATATATATTGTTATTCTTGTGCACGCTGAGCGCACCATTTCCTTGTTTGATCATATCCGAATTAATCCTAATATTATTAAAAATTAATAACTTATATCTACTTATTGTCCGATAATGTCCGAGGGCGTTTTAGGATACCGTAATCTTTTACGGTATTTTTTACGGTACATTCCCATTTCTGACAAAAATATACCGTAAAAATGCCTAAATTAGTTATCAGTCTGACTGACTCAAAAATTAAGTCTGCAATATCAATGCAAAAGAAATCATTTGAAAAGAATATTAAGCTTTCAGATGGTGGTGGCCTTTATTTATTGTTAGATAGAAAAGGTGGGGCATATTGGCGTTTTGATTATATTCGCCCAATCTCTAAGAAAAGAGCCACTATAGCTATCGGTATTTATCCAAGTTGTACATTGGCCAGAGCTCGTGCAAAACGAAGTGAGTTTAGAGAACTGCTTGCGCAGAATATTGACCCAGCAATTCAAAAGCAAGATAAACAGTCCCAATGTCGAAATAATAGTTTTAGATCAGTAGCAGATGAATACCGTAAGACTGAAGAGCTGGAATCAAGTACACAACGTCGGAATCAGTTTATCTGGGATAAGCTTTATGTTGCTATTGGTGAGTTCCCCATTGATTCGATAACAGCCACTCAAATTTTGGAAGTATGCCGTCTTTATGAAAGACAAGGTAAGACTGACTCAGCAAAGCGAATGAGAAGTAAAGCATCTCAGGTGTTTCGGTATGCGATTGCTTTGGGTTTATGTCAATTTAATGTTGCTGACCAAATTAGCGGTATTTTGAAGGTGGGTAAAACTAAGCATCGAGCGGCTATTACTGATGAGCAAAAGCTAGGACAACTATTAAAGAATATTAATACACATGCAGGTCGTGGGGATATTGCTATTGATTATGCAGTCAAAATCTTACCCCATGTATTTGTGCGTCCTGGAGAATTACGTGCAGCAAAATGGGCAGATATCGATTTTAAAAATAGAACATGGAGTTATACACCGCCTAAGACCAAAAATCAGACAGCCCTACAACATATTGTTCCTTTGTCTGATCAAGTCTTGAAGCTGTTCCAAGAATTGTATTGCATTACTGGATATACCGAATATTGTTTTGTGTCTATGCGAGATAAAACAAAAACCATCAGTGAATCAACTAGGGTCTGTTGACATTTGTTGATTAAAAAAATAGCGAGATAGTAAAATTAAATCGCCAAACCCAATTTTACACTCGCTATGCCTCGAACAATGCTAAATGATCAACACTGGTCCAAGTTACTTGCT